>CAZCMI010000013.1:0-26695 GCA_964499955.1 uncultured Gammaproteobacteria bacterium | reverse complement strand
CGGGGAGGAGGGCGGCGACCACGGGCGCGGCCAGATCGTCCATGGGCAGGGCTTCGACGTCCGCCCGGGCGATGGCGATGTTGGCGGCGGCGCGTTCCATGTCCGGGGCGGCGGCCGTGAGGCGGCGCAAAACCGCGCGTTTGGTTTCCGGCGGCAGGGTGCGGAAGGTCCATCCGCCGTCGCGCAACGCCACAGCGTCCACGACGCCCGCTTCGTTCACGAACCCGGCCAAGCGGATAACGTCCTCGCCGATGCCCGCCAGCCGTTCCACCACGGCCAGCACCGAGCGGCCCGAACGTACGCCCGTTTCCACGGCGCGAACGTGCGGACCAACCCATGGCAAGCCGCGCACGGGGCGCAGCCACCCGAGGCGGCGTTCCGCCAAGGAAAACCGTTCGTCCGCCCGGGCAAGTTCGCTACGAGCAGCGGAAATGTCCAAGGCGGCCGCGTGGTCCCGGGCGGCATACAGGGCGTCGCGGCCGTCCAATACGGCAGCGCCCACAAGGGCCGCGGCAGCAGCCATCACACTGATCCACAGGGCCAGGGCAACGGCCGCACACATCAAAATGATCCGCGGCCAACGGCGGCGCGGGCGATGTGGGGGCGCCGGGCGAGGCGCACGGGCGGGCGGATGCGCGGATGAAGACGCGCCGGGACCCGCCTGATAGGTTTCCAGGAAATTCGGCGCGTGCATATGAGAGAGACGACATCAGCCGATTTGGGACAATACCCGCTGACAACCTTGGTCGGAGGATCTACGCGGCTCCCGACGTCAGAGATCCGACGACCATGAGGGAGGCCGACGTGAAGGAGGCCGAACCGGGTTGGAAGAGGGTGTTGTGCTAAATCGGCGTTGTGCGACTGCTTCCAGTATACCCCGTTCAGGCGAACCACGGGCGGAGGTCGGCGCCGGAGGCGCGGCGGGCGGCCACGAGGGCGCGCCGTTTGCGCCACAGGCGCGGCGTCTGGGCCAGGGCCTCGGTGAAACCCGGCAACGCCGCCCAACGCGCGACGCACGCATAGGCAACGCGGCCCGCCTCATACGGCAGGACCCACGGCAACGACGCCACTCCCGTGCCAAACGGTTCGTTCTTCAACAGCAAGCACCAGTGGTTGCGAGCGGCGGCGCGGTCGCGAGCGGCGGTCGCCCCCGTCCGGGAACGCACGAAACCGAACCGCGTTTGCGGGACGGCCGTCGGCGAGGAATGCGAGCGGTACGCCGAGGCGCCGGGAACGTACTGCACGTCCCAGCCATGCAGGCGCAGGCGCCAACACAAATCCACGTCCTCCTCCCCGGCGTTGAACGCGGCGTCGAAATATTCGTCGCCGTCCTTCACGTCTTCCAAGGCCGACGCGCGCAGCAGCATAAGCGACGACGGCGCGGCGAACACCGGGCTGGACTGGGCGAATTGCCCGCGGTCCAACTCCCCCGCCCCGCGCGCGTAAAACGTGCGGTTGCGGCGGGCGGAAATGCCGGCGGATTCGATAACGTCGGAACGCACGGCGTCGGTCACCGGATCGTCCGAGCCCGGCTCGCGGAACGCGCGCAGGAGTTTCCCGCACACGGCCCCGACGTCGGGATGCGCGTCCGCATACGCCACCAGCCGCTCCACGCAGGCGGGCGTGAGTGCCACGTCCGGTTCGGCCACAAGCACGTAGCGCGAGGCGCGCGTTTCCTCGGGCCACGCGGCCATGGCCAACCGAATGGCCTGGTTGCGCGCCGCCGCACCCCCGATGTTGCGCACATTCCGCAGGATCGTCGCGGTGGGAAACCGCGTCCGCACGAACTCGGCCACCCCGTCGTTGGACGCGTTGTCCACCACCTGCACCTGCACGTCCTTGAACGTCTGCGTCTGGAGCGATTCCAACAAGTCCGGCAGGAATTCCATGCCGTTCCAGGCAACGACGGCGGCAAAGACACGGGGGCGTTCAGGCATAGTTATGCGCGGGCTTTCTTCGTAACGTCGAATCCAAGGTATTTCCCCAACAACAGGCGGGTCTGCGCGTCGATGGCCGGGAACGCGCCGAACAGCACGAAGGTCACGGGCAGCAGCAGCCATTGCAGGAACATCACCGCCCAGGCGTGGGGCCGGGTCTGCTTCGGCCGCGGCGGCAGCAGGAACAGCGAAATGCCCGCGGACACGAACACACCGACCATGGACAACTGCATCAGCCGCTCCAGCGTGAACGGCGCCGCCTGCACCAGGGCGCTTCCCTCACCGGAAGCCAGCCACAGCGGCAGCCACCCCAGGAAGAAAATAAGCAACGGCGCGGTGGCCCAGGTGTACATGCCTTCCATGTGGTTGAACACGTACCGCCACTTCATGCGGCGCGGGATGAGCGGGTCGGCCTTGAACGCCTCGACCATGACGGGCAGATGTTCCACGCCCCAGGCCCACCGGCGCTGCTGCACGTACAGCGCCCGCAGCGCGTCGAGATAATTCCCGCCGGTCACGGTGTCCATCGCCACGGGCAGAAACACCGGCGTCACACGATAGTCGCCGTGATAGGCGAGCAGGGCCTGCAGGAAAATGCGCGAGTCCTCGGACACGATGTCCTTCTGCCAGAACCCGACGTCCTTGAGCATCTTCCACGGCATGGAGTGCGACGAGAACGTCCACAGGCGTTCCGGGCGGCCCAATTCGCTCAGCAGCCAGAACGTGGTGCCGAAGGCGGCGATGCGCACCGGCGCGGGCGCCGACCAAATGTTGTTGCCGAACAGCGCCACCGGCTGGTACGAACGGCGCGTGGGATTCGGCAGCGTGCAATACAAGTACGCGAGGTGGGCGAAGTACTGCGGGTGGGCGATGGTGTCTACGTCGAAGGACGACACGATGACGTCCTCGTCCTTCAGGTCCGGCTCCGCGCGGGCCAATTCCTCGGCCACGCGCTGCCCCGCCCAGTTCAAATTCGACCCTTTGCCCGGGATTTCGCCCGGCAGGTCCACGGGGTGTTCCGTCACGAAGATATGGCCGAACGTGGAACCGAATTCCCGCACGGCGCGCTCGGCGTTGCGGCGGAACCGCGCGGCGTCGCGTTCCTCCCCCGCCAGCACGATGAACATCCGTTCGGACGGCACCGAGGCGTTCGCCAAGGCGCGCAGGGTCTCCCGCAAAATCTCCCACTCCTCTTTATACGTCGGCAGGAACACCAAATGCCGGACGCGCTCGTGCCCCGGCACGGCGGCGAGTTTGGCCGTCCAATCGGTTTTGAGCGTGCGCCGGAACGTCCGCCAGGAAACGAACAAATGCACCACGAAATACACGACGCGGAAGAGCCAATACACGTCGAAGACGATGATGAAAATGATGGCGGCGGTGGGAGCGACAAACGACAGGGCGATGGCCCCGAGCAGGGTGCCCCAAACCAAGGCACCGGGCAGGATTTCCCAGCCGCGGTGCGTTCCGTATGCGTATTGGCTCAAGTCAGGCATGGAAAACTAGCTTCCCTTCTGATCCGACGAATGGTCCGACGAAATGTCCTTGCTCAGGCGTTCGAGGACGCGGGCGGCGTGGTCGCGCCCACCGAGGCCGAAGGCGAGGCCGCCGGCCAAGGCAACCATGGCCACCAACCCGGTGAACAACGTGCCGATCAAATCCGGGGCGATCTGCAGCTGCACCAGGGCCGCCATGAAGCTGAAGACGAGAATGGCCCACTTCGCCAGGCCGGACAGGAAGGCGGCGGAGGACAGCCGAGCCGCTTCCACGGCGGAGCGCACGACGTTGCGCGTGAAGTTCGCCAGCAGGATACCCGCCAGCAGGATGATGACCGCGACGATCACGTTCGGCACGAAGAGCACGATCTGCTTGAGGAAGTCCGTCACCTGGCCCCAACCCAGGATGTCCGTGGCGGCGATGAGCGCCACGATGATGAAGAACCACTTGATGATCCAGCCGAGCAGCGCGCCGATGCGGAGCTTCACGCCCGCGCGTTCGGCGGCGCGGGTCACTTCCAGCTTGGCCGCGACTTCGTCGATCTTCAGCATGGCCACCAGGCGGATGATGACGCGGTTGAGCACCACGGCCAGCACCAGCCCGATCACGAACACGACCAGGGCGCCCAACACCTGCGGCAGGGCGGCGACGATGCTGTCCCACAGGCTCAGCACGGACTCTTGCACGACGGAAGTGAACGGAGACATACGGACGGATGATTGCGGGCTAGGCCCGTTTGTTAGCGAGGGTGATGTTCGGCGGGCGGTTGTACACGGGCTGGGCGAAACCCGCGGACGGCGGGGGCAGCGTGCGGGCCAGTTCTTCCACCGGCGCGCCGCGCGCGTTTTCCACGGCGATGACCGGCACGTCCGCGGCAAAGGCCATGGCGTTGGCGATCACCGTGCTGACGCGGCTGGACGTGAACGCCCCGGGGCCGGTAACGACGGCGACGGCGTCTACATCGCGGCGGGGATCCACGCCCCATTCTTCCAGCGTGCGGCGCACGGCGTCCAGATACCGCTCCGGCCCGACGGGCACCGTGGCGACGGCCTGCGCCACGCCGTTTTCCACCCGCGCGAGGGAGACGGAACGGATGTCTTGTGCGGCGATGAGCAGGGTCATATTTCGTCCACCATGACGATTTTCTGCCCGTCCACGATGGACAGCAGGAAACGGTCCGCCACCTGGCGGCGGTAGTCGAACTCGTCCCGGGACAGCAGGGTGTAGTTCACCTCGTGCCCAAGCTCCTTCTCAAAGGCCTCCACGACGGCGCCCAGGGCCTGCGGGTCCAAATCGCCCACGACCAAAATGTCCGTGGGGACGTCCGCGCGGCCAACGAAGCGGCCGGTGAAGACGAGATAGGAAATCGTGCCGTGGCCCCGCAGCGCCTCGACCATGTTCTGCTTGAGAAGGACGTGCAGCTTGGCGAACAGATTCCGCAGGTCGGGATACAGCACCGAGTCCGGATTGACCTGGTAGAATTTTTTGCGGTCGGCGAGTTTTTTGCCTTCGGCCGCCCGTTCCAGCACCAGGCCGAGATCCATGAGGTTCTTCAATTCCCGCCGGACGGAGTTCAGCTGCGCGTCGATGCGGCGCGTCAGTTCACGCACGAAAAACGCCTCGCCGGGGTGCAACAGGAAAAGACCCAGCAGCCGTGCGCGGGTCTGCGAGCCAAAAAGATGTTCAAGGCGGAAAACGGGACTGGACATATATGGGTCGCCGAGGACCGGCCCCCTTCGTCCATCGGCGTGTGTCCTGTATAATCTACCCGAACGGAGGGGGTTGGGCAAGGCGCCCGCTCCTTTCCCTCTTTCCGTATGCCCGTCCTCCTCAAAGCCGGTCGCTACCAGGAACCCGACGCCGCGACCGCCGCGGAAACCTATGCGCTCCCGCTGCCGGGCCGCAGCGGGTACGTGTTCGGGTTCTGGCAGATCCGCCCCGCCGCGCGCCACCCCGTGGAAGGGCTGGCCCATACCATCGAAGACGCCTTGGAACGGCTGGCGGAAGACGCCGTGCCCGGCACCAACGTCCAGCATCGGTTCGAGCGGTTCCTCCGGTCGCTGAACGACACGCTCGCCGCGCAGGTGCGCGACGGCGCCTGGAACGTCCCCGTCGGGAACGTGCACGCCCTCGTGGGCGTCGCCTGCGACGGGAAGCTGTTTTTTTCCGGCATGGGGGACTTGTCCGCCCTCTTCCTGCACCGCCGCCCCACGGGCCACTACCAGGTATTCAACCTCTTCCGCAGCATTCAAACGGAACAAGCGCTGCCGTCGTGGGAAAAACCCTTCGCCGTGGTGCTCGACGGCGACCTGCACGCGGGGGACGTCCTGGCCGTTTCCAACCAGGACCTGCAGCGCTACGTCAACGCCGACGACCTGAACCATTATCTCGCCACGCTGCCACCGGCCTCGGCCACGGAAAAAATCCGCCAGCACTTCCCCGCCCGCACGGACCTGTCCCTGCTTATTTTGCAGGCCGCGGATCCCACGCCCGGGCTGGAGCGCGCCGCGCCGCTCGGCGAGGCGTCCGTGGCGCATTTGGTGGAAACGGAAGCCGAAACCGGCCGCTTGTTGGACGACCACGGCCCGTCGTTCCTAGGCCTGATGCGCGACCGCGTGGCCCGGTGGAAAGCCGCCCGCACGGAGGGGCCGAAACGCCCGTTCTACGTGCGCCTGTTTTCGCTGGCGAAAACGGGGGTGCGCCTGCTGATCGTGCTGTGGACGTGGGGGCGGAAGGTCGGGAAGGTGTTCGCCCGCGTCCGTTCCGTGGCGGATGTGCCGCGCGTGGCCGGCGAACAGGCGGGCAAGGCGCGGGACTCCCTGTTGCGCCGCGTCCGCCGCGTGCCCAAATCCAGTTTGTACCTGCTGGCCGCCGCCGGCGCCCTCGTGCTGGCCCTGGCCATCGGCATTAGCGCGCTGTCCCGTTCCCAGGCCGAGGTGAAGGCCGTGGAAACCTACGCCACCCAGGTACGCCAGGCGGAAGAACGCCGGGACCAGGCGAACGCCGCCCTCATCTACCGCGACGAAGCGCGCGCGGGAGCCCTGCTGCGCGAAACGCGGGCCTTGGTGGACGAACTGCCCACGGACACGCCGGAGCAGCGGGAAACGGTGGAACGCCTGCGCGCCGATATCGCCGCCGCGTCGGAACAAATCCGCAACGTCGTGAACATTCCCGACCCGCCCGTGGCCGCCGACTTGGCCGAGATTGCGGGAGCGGACGCGCGCGGCACGACCCTCGTTTCCGACGGGGGCGCCGTGTATGCCTTCGGCGCGGACCACAACGTCTACCGCCTGGACACGGCCACCAAGAGCTTCGTGCGGATCGACGCCGCCCAAGGTGGCGTCGGTGCGGCACAGAGCGCGGCCGCGGACAATGGCACCGTCCTGTTCCTGGACGACCGGCCGGGTCTCTCCCGCTTCGACACGCGCAACCGCCAACTGCAGGTGACGGACCTGCGCCCCGAAACGGGCACGCGCTGGATGGACGTCGCGTTATACGGCGGCCGCCTGTACCTGCTCGCCCCCGACGCCGGCCAGGTGCTGCGGTACAACCGCACGGAAACGGGCTTCGGCCCCGCCTCGAATTGGATCCAAACGCGCACCACCGATTTGTCCGACGCCGTGTCCATGGCCATCGACGGCACGATTTTCGTCCTGAAGCCGGACGGCACCGTGGCCCGCTACGCTTCCGGCAACGAAGTGGGCTGGTCCCTGCACCCGACCGACCCGCCGGTTTCCGCCGCCTCGAAGATCTGGACGGACCCGGACACCGACTACGTCTACGTGCTGGAACCGGCCGAGCGCCGCCTGCTCGTGTACGCCAAGCAGTCGGGGGCGTTCCTGCGGCAATACCGCTCCGACGCCTTCGCCGACCTCTCGGACTTCCTGGTGGACGAACGCGCCCGCACGGCCTACCTGCTCTCCGGCTCGAAGCTGTACGCCATCACGCTGGGGCATCTCTAGCGGAGGCCTGAAATGAACGCGCGCACGACGACACGAAAAAACCGCTCCGGAGGGCGGTTTTTTGGCGGCAGGAGCCGCATGACGGCGGGTCGGTTACTTCAACTCGACCTTGGCGCCGGCGTCTTCCAGCTTCTTCTTCATTTCCTCGGCGGCGGCCTTGTCCAGGCCGGCCTTCACCACCTTCGGGGCGCCGTCGACCAGCGCCTTGGCCTCGGCGAGGCCCAGGCCCGTCACTTCGCGGACCGCCTTGATGGCGTTGATCTTGTTGTCACCGGCGGCGAGGAGTTCGACGTCGAAGGACGTCTTCTCTTCCGCGGCGGCGGCACCGCCCGCACCGCCCATCATCATGACGGGAGCGGCGGCGGACACGCCGAACTTCTCTTCCAGCACCTTCACCAATTCGGCAAGGTCGATCACGGACAGCTTCTCGATGGTCTCGACGAGGGCCTTGAACTTCTCCGGCACCTCAACCACCTTGTTTTCTTCGGACATAAGGGGTGTTGATGTGAGTAAACGGGGGCGGCGTTAGGCGGCGGGGGCGGCGGCCACAGGGGCGGCTTCCGCAGGAGCAGCCTCCGCGGGAGCGGCGTCCTCGTCCTTGGTGGCAATGGCGTTGAGTACGCGGACGAAGCCGGACACCGGGTTGTTGATGGAACCGACCAACTTCGCGTAGAGCTCCAACCGGCTGGGGATCATGGCGAGCGTCTGGACGTACGCGGCATCCACGGCTTTGCCTTCCATGACGCCGCCGACGATCTTGATCTGCTCGCGGTCTTTGGCGAGCGCGGCGACCAGCTTGGCCGGGGCGATTTCATCCTGCATGCCGAAGGCGGTCAGGATGGAGCCGTCCAGCACGTCGGCGGGGACGTCCAGGCCGGCGTCCTTCAGGGCGCGCGTGAGCAGGGTCTTCTTGGCGACCACCAGCTCGACGCCTTCCTTGCGGCCGTTGGCGCGCAGGGCGTCGGCGTCTTCCATCGTGTACCCCCCGATGGAGGTGAACACGGCGGACTTCATGCGGCGGGCCTTGTCGGCCAACCGGGCGACGATTTCTTCCTTCTGTACGCGTGTTTTGGGCATAGCGTATTTAGGGCGGCGGCCGTGCGGCCGTGGCCCGTTTTCAGGTTCGACCTTTAACAAAATCTCCACGGTTTTGGGCCGGGGAGATCGGGAAACGGGCGGCAGGCGCCCCATTTCCACGTCCTCGACAGGACTTATGCCGATGCCCTCGATTCGAGGGGGCGGCGACCTGTGTTCTACGGCCGTGGGAGATTTGCTGGGAGAATAGCAGAGCCGGGGGGAGGGGTCAAGGGAGCACATCAAGCCCAATTATCGGCAAACAATTTTGCTTGTTTCAACACCGTTTCCGTTGCGAGAATCTCCTCATCTGGAGGATATCCATATTGCTTTAGCGTGCGACGAACCAGAACACGTAAACGCGCCTGAACATTCTCACGAATCGTCCAATCAATAGACGTGTTCTTGCGCACTTTCTCCACCAACACACGAGCAAGATTTCGCAGCGTTTCATCGCCCAACACATCACGTGCGCTCTCATTATTCGCGAGCGCATCGTAGAAGGCCACCTCATCATCTGAAAGACCTAACGCACGCCCGCGCGAATCTTCCGCACGGATTTGCCTGGCCAGCTCAATGAGTTCTTGGATAATTTCCGCTGCCGACAACAAATTATTCTGATATTTCTTCAATGTCTTCTCGAGCATCTCTGAAAGACGTTTCCCAAGAACACCGTTCTTGCGCAAACGAACCTTGATCTCATCATTCAACACCTTACGCAGAAGCTCCAACGCAAGGTTTCGGTGCTTCATTCCCTGTACGTCCGACAAGAACTCATCCGAAAGTACAGACAGGTTCGGCTTTTGCACACCGGCCGCCGCAAAAATATCTACCACACCTTCCGCAACAAGCGCTTGATCTACAATCTGTCGTATTGCGGTACTCATCTGCTCCGTCCCCGGTGTACCCTCCGGCTCAAATTTGACTAGACGCGCCTTAATCACCTGGAAAAATGCTACTTCCTCACGAATAGCCACTGCAGCCTCGTTTGGTATGACTAGGGCAAACGCCTGTGAAAGAAGAGTGACTTCTTTCACAAAACGTTCCGTTATTTGTTCCGATGTCTCCCCACTGGACGCATGACGTCCGAGGATATACTCCTGTGCCTCAAGAATGATTTCGAGTTTTGTATGTGTATCAGCGGTAAAATAGCGACGATGGTCAAAACCGTGGAAGAACGCGCTCACAACTTCATATTTTTCTTGCATGGTGGAAACCGCCTGATCCAGTGTAGAGGTGGGCTGTCCGGTTCCACCACTTTGCGTATACACCGCAAGTGCTTTCTGCAAATCTGATGCAAATCCAATGTAATCAACAACCAATCCACCTGGCTTGTCCTTGTACACACGATTTACGCGCGCAATGGCCTGCATGAGGTTGTGTCCACGCATAAGCTTGTCGATATACATGGTGTGCAGGCATGGAACATCAAATCCCGTAAGCCACATATCCCGCACAATAACAAGCTGCAATTCATCGTTCGTATCTTTAAAGCGATCAGCGAGGGCGCGACGACCTTTTTTGTTTGTGTGGTGCGGCTGAAATTCGCGCGGGTCGCTTGAACTTGCCGTCATAACCACTTTCAATTTTCCTTTGGTCCGATCTACGTTGTGCCAAGCGGGGCGCAATTTAATAATTGCATCATACAACCCCACCGCAATACGACGGCTCATGACGACAATCATTGCCTTGCCAACAAACGCCTCCTGACGCGCTTCAAAATGCGTCACGATATCACGCGCAACTTCCGCTAACCGCGCTGGGTTCCCCACAACCGCCTCAATCTGCGCCCACTTTGCTTTTGCCTTGTCCTTCGATGTTTCTTCCATCCCTTCCGCCAACAACTCAACTTCTTCATCAATTTCTGCTTTCTTTTCATCCGGAAGATGGATCTTCACCAACCGGCTTTCGTAGTAAATAGGGACGGTTGCATGGTCTTCTACTGCACGTGCAATGTCGTACACGTCCAAATAGGATCCAAATACGGCAGGCGTGGATTTATCCCCCTGCTCCACCGGCGTTCCCGTAAACCCAATGAACGATGCATTCGGCAGCGCATCACGCAAATATTTTGCATTCCCATACCGCGTGATTGCTTCCTCATTTTTGAATATGGTCCGCGCTGCAAATCCGTATTGGCTGCGATGGGCTTCATCTGCAATAACAACAATGTTCTTCCGATCACTCAGGAGGTCATGCACTTCTCCTCCGTCTTCCGGGAAGAATTTTTGAATCGTCGTAAAGATAATACCGCCGCCAGCCGTGCGGAGTAGCTGCTGCAAATGCACCCGACTGTCCGCTTGTACAGGCGTTTGTCGTAATAATGCACGGCTCGCAGCAAAGGTGTCGAATAACTGATCATCCAAATCGTTGCGGTCCGTAATGACCACAACCGTTGGATTATCGTTCTCAAGAACAACCTTGCCGGCATAGAACACCATCGACAGTGACTTACCCGAGCCTTGCGTGTGCCACACAACACCAATCTTACGCTCGCCATGGGTGGCAGTTGCCTGTGCCGTAGAAGCAATCGCTTTATTCACCACGTAATATTGGTGGTACTGTGCAATCTTCTTGATGGTTTCTATGCTCGTCTGCCCTGTCTTCTCATCTTCGTGCTTTACCTTTTCAAACACGATAAAACTACGAATGAGATCAAGAAGCACGGACGGAGTAAGTACATGCTCCGTAACCACCTGCATCTGCGGCGTTGTTTTTTCCTGTTTTCGCTTCCCCTCTGGCGCCCGCCATACGGAAAATCGCTCCCAATCAGTAGTCAATGCACCAACTTTTGCATCTAATCCATCCGATGCAACAAGAACGGCGTTGTACACGAATAATTGCGGGATAGCACGCTTGTAGTTGTCGAGCTGCGTATAAGCCTTATGTACAGTTGCGTTTTCGTCTGCTGGGTTTTTCAACTCCACGACCACAAGCGGTAGACCATTCACGAACACGACAATATCCGGCCGTTTGCTTGAGTTGTCGAAAGGCACGGTGAACTGGTTCGCGATGACCAAGTCGTTCTGTTCCGGATGTTCAAAATCCACCAGACGCACCACCTCACCGCGCGTTTCGCCATCCGCATATACGTGCACCGGCACCCCGTCTACAAACATGTGGTGGAATGCTTCGTTCGTCTCCACCGTTGCTGGCCCCGCCAAATCCAACACTTTCCTTACCGCTTCCTCCCGTGCATCCTCCGGAATCGTCGGGTTCAACTGAGCCGCTGCCAAACGCAAACGCCCTACGAGTACGACCTCGCGCAGATCCTCTCGCTCTTCTTCTTGCTCTTCCGGTGCGAGATAGGTGTAGCCCTGCTTTTCCAGCAGTTCCACTACCCATTGCTCGATGTCGGATTCGTAGAGGCGGGGCATAAAAACTATTTTCCTCTCCGTTTATCAATTTCTGCCTGCGTTGCCAAGTCTTCCCCCATCTGCATCAAGTTCGCTTCATACTCTGCCAGCTGTTCTTTGTAGGCCTCATAATCAGTTCTATAGAGCGTTTCACTTGGCAAGAGCTCTACACCCGCAATTTGCACGAGGGGCTGCGAATCATCCAAGGAATGATTAAATTCTTCGTTCTGCTCATACGGTATCCGTTTGTCTAATTCCTGTTCTCGGATTTCCCGCTGCCCTTTTACAAATGCAACCTTTTCACGGTACTCAACTTCACGTTGGATAGCGCGTTTATTCATCTGATGTTCCTCATATCGCCGAAAGAATCTCTCCGAAAGTTTTGATAGCCACCAGACCGCAAAATAAGAAGCTGACGCGGGGATCAACAGCAGATGAAGGCACGCCAGAAACCAATTATTACCATACATGGATGCCAAATACTCAACCTTGGTCATGGAAAAATGCGTCCAAATAAAGTCGTTATCAACGAACAAAAGCGTGTAAATAAACCTCCAATTCACCACAGCCCACGAAGTTAAGAAGTAGAAATACATCGGGGTGAAGAATCTTTCCCGAACAATTTCTGTCATCTTGTCGACTGTGTTTGATATAGCTGCGGTCATATTTTGGGGCCAGTGTTATACCCGAATCTCCCCACTCATCAGGCGCGGAAGCAACGTATCACGAGTCGCAGTGAGTGTGCGAACCCTCCGAATATTTGCTGTGATTTTCTGCGTAACAGATGCCGCCAAGGCATCAAACTCACGTACTGTCTCGTTTCCCAAATCTATGGGTAACCCGACTTCATAAACAGACACAGCTGTGCGTGGTAAATGTAAAACAGTAGTTCCGTTTGCGTACCCTATACAGTACTGTTTGAAACTGTGCGTTCGCATCAAGAAGTATAGGAAAGCGCGGGATATTTTTAATTTCGGCTCCACTTTGGCAACGTCCATTGAAATATAGAGCCGTTCATAAGAGCCCGCATCAGAAATAATCGCTGTATTACCAAGTACTTCTGCATCCTGTGTTAGGTCTGTGTGTGCAACTACCACGTCCCCAATCTTTACTTCTTGTGACGCTTTCGGTTCGCCCTTTATGGGCTTTAATCCATCTACCCTAAAACCACCGTTGCGTTCAAAATTCTTTAAGTTCACCATTCCCACCGACGAACTCTCCACTAGATCTGTACCTTTGTACGCATAGCCAGAAATCACATCTGCAAGCTCACCAAGGCGGTATATACGCCAGCCTTCGGGGAAGTGTGCAGAAGTGGTGGGGCGGATAAACCATTCGTGGAAGAGGGTAACAGCGAGGCGCTCCAGAGTTTCGTTTTGTTTGTGCAGTAATTCAATTTTATCGTCCAAACTTGAAAGAACTGCGGCAATGGCGTGCTGATCGTCTACACTAGGTAAACGCAGTGGGTAATGATCTAAATGATTTCTATTTAGAGTCGGGACACCAGAGCCTGCATTGTATCTCTCGAGCTTCAGTGTCTTCAAAAGATAATAAAAGAACTTCTTATCGTTACCTCGAAAGTCCTTTACCCAGAGTGTTGTATTGAGAGGCCAAAAATCATCCTCAATAAAAAATACCTGTCCGAGCGTGCCACTTCGTCCGGTTACGATCCCAGGCCCTTTGACTTTGTATTCGGAGTGAAAACCATCCTGTCCACTTGCTGTAAATAACGGGAATCTTCCTTCTTTCCGTTCAGTTGCGGGTAAATCAAATCCCCTCTGAAAGACTACTTCTTTCCCAAGTGTCGTTTCTTTCCAATCCGTTTTCATACTAAGGCAATTCATGGAGTCGTTCTTCCTCTGTCGGATTGAAATCTGCAGGACTGTTAATAGAGTAGCCTACTGTGTAGTCCACGAATAGAACATCATAGACTGTAACCAAAAGACGTTGCCAATCTGACCCAAAGATCTGAACTATCGTTTCTTCTCGTGGAATCCAATGGATGACTCCGTTGCGTGCAACAGCATAAATTTTTGTATCACTTGCTATTTTAATCAGACGAGTGCCGGCACGATACGTAATATTGCCCGCCAATGGAATGGCTGCCACCTGAGCATCTGAGAGGGACCGAATCAGTGGACGAAACCGCACGGAAGGAAACCAGGAATGAAAAACGTCGTCTGTCTGAATTGCGTATCTTTTACAATCTTTACCGTACCAAAAGAGAAAGCTTAAACTCTCCGCAGAGATTAAAGATCCTGGTGGTACAGTTGCACTCGTTGTTTCTTGTTTTTCTAAAATTTCCTGCAACTCGTGGATTTGACGTTCCAAATCACCCGTCTGGCCAATCGCTAATTTACTCGCATTCTTCTTCAATGCTTCAATCTGCTTATTTCCCTCTTCTTGGACTAATTGCAACCGTGCTTCCATTGCCACTTCGAGTGCGCTTGAAGTCGCACGTTTAAACTCATCCAACTGTCGTTGGTGTTCATCCTTCTCTTCTTGGAGCTGTTTCTTACTATCACTACTTAACTTATAGACCAAAAAGGTCGCTCCGATCGCCAATAATCCGACCGTCAGAGAGAGAACACCCACCATCACTCCATACGGGTTATACCAAAGGGAGAGTTGTTGGTTGGTTTTCTCAACAATCTCAAGATATGAAGCCTGGCTCAACTGTAGATCGATGGGAGGTATCACGGGTTGGAGAAGATTGTCTGGATACATAGATCCTCTTTCAAATTACTCCTTTAACCCTCCCCTCCCCCATCTGAACTTTCCGCTGCCACAAACATTATTTCTTTCCAGCTAGATTGCAGATTAAGTAACGTCATGTCGGAGAGTTTGTACCAGATAAAATCTTTTGAATCTGTCTTTCTCGATAGGTTTTTGAGATGTTTAACATTCCATATACATATACTCTCTTTACCCAATTTGCCTGCAATAGTTTCAAGGTAAAAATGATTTCTGCACCCAGGTGCTCCCGTTTCTTCTGTATATCCTCCAGATGCTTGCGTACCGTTTCCGTATCCTCTTTTAGTTTTTGCTGGTTTACGTCCATGGTGACCTGATATCTGTCTTCTATTTGATTTTTCATGGCATCCATCGACAAGTCATTCAACATATCAACGTATCTACCAACTTTATTCATCCTAATATTGCAAAAACGCAAACTTGTTTCAAAGTAGACGAGCGATTCTCTTACTTTGAATTTACCAAGGCTTCTATACAAGCCATTCCCCAAAGGAAACGGCACGAAAGCATTAAGCGTAACAACGATTGGATTGGTAGCCTTGAGAATACCATCGCACTCATTGACATTCACCACTGAATAATAAAGAGAATCTACAACGTATTCGTATATCCTCTTTAATTCCTCAATAATTTCCTTGCGTTCTTTCCACTTAGACAAGATTCGTTCACCGAGAAGAAAAAAGAGAAAGGCGAAAAATGCACCTAAAAAACTACTCGCTATTACCACGAAGTCTTCTACCTCCATCTTGGTTAAAAAGTCGTACATCATATCTGGTACTATAGGCCGAACTCGACATTGTCCGGTTACCCCTCAATCTTCTTTCTATTCACCCTATCTTTGCTCCATTATCTGCGTTTTCCACTGCTCCAATCGTCGTTTTTTAAGTCTTATTGACGCAGTAGTCTTAAGCACTTTCTCCTAAAATCTATTAATCGTTACGGATGAGTAACCTTTACTTTATGCCCTTATTTTAGCTACTTTTTACCCTATCTTATAACATCTACTAAAAAGTGGCCTCGTAATACGTATTCCGTGCCTGACCAGCTTGCCGCACCAATCCCATATCACGCATCTTACGCAGATCATAGCTAATAGTCTGTTCTGGCACGTCCGGCAGTAGCGCCTCTACGTCGCGCCGCGTGATACGGTGCTTATCCATTACTTGCCCCCATATTGCAAGCTGTCGATCGTTGAGTTGACTCAATCTTTCACCAGGCAAGATTACCTTGAAGCTGTTAGATGAATTTTTGAATATCGGTGGCAAGAGTCCCCACTCCTCCATCTTGGTAAAGACAATATCAATGCCGCGACCATATTCCTCTAAATAATCCATATCGTTCAGGCGCGCGGCAATGATTTTATTCCGGCTCATTTGTGCCGTCTTAATGTTCTCAACAGTAACACCTGGCGGCAGGTTGCCTGGGTTGAATACCTCTATACGATCTTCAAACACATTAACCTGTGTATACGTCTCCGCAATGCGGTAATCGCGGTGTATAACGGCATTCGCAATAATTTCGCGTATCGCCTTTTCAGGGTATTCGTACTTCTCCACGCGTTTGGTTCCGATAATTTCAGCGCGTTTAGGAATGTTGCGCAGAATAAATGCCTGCATAGCATCTATCTGTTCATCAAGAGTACCTACTATGTCCGCTTTATCGAGAATATCGGTATGAGCACCCGATCCTTTGTAGCGCACGCAACGGATAACATAACGCTCGAATTGGTGTTTCTGTTGCGGCGGCTCTTTGGCAAAAATAAGGTAACCAGCAATCGTGGGACGCAGAACGCCTTCGTGATCTTTCAATACACCAATATTTGCGAGTACGTCTGCTGACGTACCACCGTGAGCAATATCACGCCCTGTTTTCTGTGCGCTCTTTTGCAAAAATCGTTTAATTTTGTCCATCGAGAGATCGGCCTCAGTAAGACCATCAGCAACATGGCTATCAAAATCGTCTCCTTGTGCATTGCGGATATAGTCGTACATTTCTTCCTCAGTCATTCGACGATCTGTATTTCCGTCTCGTACATAAGCACCTGATGGTAAACCAAGAGCTCTAATATAATACGGCTTCGAATGGTTCTGACACTTAGGAACGTATATGGCGAGTACCGTTTTCCCTCTCAAAGAAAGGAGGTGATAGCCAAACCGCAATACAACATTCATGTCCGACGCCGCAAGATTTGTCATACGTTCCTGCGCATCGGAGCTATTCGTCACACCAACAACTTGAAATGACTTCTGTGGTGTTTCGGCAACACCCAATACAATAACCCCGCCTTCTGTATTTCCAAAAGCAGAAACACTTTGTTGTATAGATGTTTTTGGAAACCCACCGCGTGCATCCTTAAACTCCACCTTGTCTGTCTCTGTATTTGCCGCAACCGCTTTTTCAATTTCTATAAGAATTTCTTCTTCAGACATATATTCTATATTTCAAACCCTACTTTTTTGAGTTGCTTTTTGATCTCTTCATTTAATTTCTCTTCTTCAGCCATCTGTGCTTTCAACTGGCCAGTGAGCCGGGTCATTTTTTCCGCAAATGGTTCTGTATCTTCTACACTGTCCGGAATGCCAACATAGCGCCCAGGTGTAAGGACGTATCCATGCTTTTGGATATCTGCCATCGTAGCGGACTTGCAAAAACCCCTGATGTCTTCGTATGTATTTTCCTTCTGCCGCCACTCGTGATACGTACCGACAATTTTTTTGATGTCTTCCTGGGTAAAGTCACGGTGCGTACGATCAACCAAATACCCCATCTCGGACGCATCAATAAACAGTACTTCACCTGTGCGTTTTCGATCACCATTCCCAAGACGTTTGCGCGAGATAAACCACAAACAGGCAGGGATACCGGTGTTGTAGAACAGCTGCTTTGGGAGCGCTACGATGCAGTCCACTAAATCTGCATCCACAATTTTCTTGCGGATCTCCCCTTCCCCACTCTGATTGGAGGACAACGAACCATTCGCCAACACCATCGCCATCACCCCTTTTGGCGCGAGATGAAAGATTATGTGCTGCATCCATGCAAAGTTCGCGTTTCCAGATGGCGGCAGACCGTACTGCCAACGCGGATCGCTCTGCAAGATTTCCTGCCCCCAATCGCTTTGATTGAACGGCGGATTAGCAAGAATGTAATCAGCACGCAAATCAGGGTGTGCATCTTTCAAAAATGAACCTTCGTTGTTCCACTTCACCTGTGAACCATCAATCCCACGAATCGCAAGGTTCATGCGAGCAAGACGGTAAGTCGTGTGATTGCTTTCTTGACCGTAGATAGAGATGTCATCCAAACGACCACGATGTTCCTTTACGAATTTTTCACTCATGATGAACATGCCGCCTGAACCACAGGCCGGGTCATACACACGACCGTGTAATGGCTCAATCATCTCTACCATCAATTCCACGATAGACTTAGGTGTATAGAACTGACCGCCTTTCTTTCCCTCAAGCGACGCAAACTCTCCAAGGAAGTACTCATACACACGACCCAGAACGTCCTTGGATTTTGCCGCTTCGTCCCCAAGCGCAATATTGCCGATCAGATCGATGAGCCCCCCAAGCGCCATCTTGTCCAAATTTGGGGAGGCGAACACTTTCGGCAAAACACCTTTGAGCGTTGGGTTTGCCTTTTCAATGGCGTCCATGGCCGCATCTAAATCTTTCCCCACAGTGGGAAGTTTGGCGCGAGCATGGAGATAGGACCACCGTGCCGTCGGAGGCACCCAAAAGACGCTTTCCGCTGCATATTCATCTGGATCCTCCGGATTCGCCCCTGCATATTCTCCTTCTCCCGTAAGCAGCTTTTGGTGCAGTTCCTCAAAACTATCGGAAATGTACTTGAGGAAAATCAAACCAAGCACCACATGCTTGTATTCGGCGGCGTCGATGTTTTTGCGCAACTTATCCGCCGCAGCAAATAACTGTGTTTCAAAACGACCTTCTTCTTTCTTATTTTGGGTTGTTTTTGCCATACGTACGAAAGGTTTTTCTCTTACTTATCCCCAAAAACTGAGGAGTAGCACCTATCTAAGAAACATGGTATCTGATTTCCGGTTTTCCTTCACTTCGGCCATGGCGTCAGCCGGTTCGTCCTGGATACCCAATCCCGCATTCCGTACCATCCAACCGTGCCCACCCGTCGCATCCTTGGTACACTGGATACGGTTTCCCCTTGCCCTCCCCTATGCCCCGCTTGTACGTAAAACGCGCCTATGAACCCGCGGTGCCCGCCGATGGCATGCGTATTCTGGTGGATCGTCTGTGGCCGCGCGGCGTAACGAAGGCAGCCGCCCATATCGACCAATGGGCGAAGGACGCGGCACCCAGCACGGCGTTACGTCAATGGTTCCACGAGGACCCGGACCGTCGCTTCGCCGCCTTTTCTAAAAAATACACCGCCGAGTTGAAGGGAAATCCGACAGCGGCCGACCTGCGGAAAACCGTGCGCGCCACCACGGGCGCTGTGACCCTCGTGACGGCTGCCAAAGAACCCGAACGGTCGCACGTACCGGCGCTGCGCACATACCTGCGGAAATAAGAAACGCCGCGCCCCGCAACGGGCGCGGTTTTCGTTTGCCGCAACAAAAAACACCCTCCCCCGCGTGAGCGAGAGAGGGCAGAAGATGGAACGGGCCGCAGATCGAGCTGCCGAGCGTACCCGCAGATGTAGGCGTCAGTCCCAGAACGGTTCCCACGTCTGGCCGTCCACCAGCACGATCGGTTCCCCGTCCGTGCGGCGGGCGATGTGGGCGTCTTGGAACGGGCCGTCCACGTAGTCGGCCCAGAACACGTATGCCCCGGCCGACACGCCCGGCTTGGCCAGCACGAGCGGCGTGCCGTCGCGGCGCAGGCCGTAGGAAACCACGCGCCACTGGCGCCATCCGGCCGGGCCGGGCTGCAGGAGAAACGTCTCCTTCCCCTGCTCCGCCAGCCAGTAGCGGAACCCGATGACGTGCTCATACCGGCGCACCGCGCGGTACGCGGGTCCGGCATCCGCCCCGTCGGCGAAACGCCAGCCCGTACGCTCCCGCTTCAGCAGGAGCGGGAAACAGTGCTCCGTCAGCGGACCGGTTTCCTTGCAGGCACGTCCGGCCTCCAGGGATTCCCCTGCCGCGAGCGGCTCGGGGAGAAGAACAGACGGCGGCGCATGCGAACGTGCCAGGACCGCAAACGGCGCGGCGGTGAGAAAGAGGAACGCGACAGCGATGACGCGCACGGACGTCTCCTTTGTGTGCTCCCCGGCGGCATGCCGGAGAACGCGCAGCATACAGGGAACCGGCCGCCCGGTCAATCCTCCCCGCGCACGCCTTCCTTCCACGGGACGAAGTCGAACGCGGACAAACGCGCGTCCAACTCCTCCGGACGGTCGATGCGAAGGTCGTACGGCACGTACCGGATGCCGATACGCCCCGCCGCCTCCCCGAACGCCGGGACGTCGTCCACGAAGACGATTTCTTCGGGCGCGCAGCCGGCGATCTGCACCACGTGCGTGAAAAACGCCTCTTCCGGCTTGGCGGCGCCGACCTGGTAGGAGAGGCAATGCGCGTTGCACAGGCCATGCACGCCCATGGCGGTCAACCGGCGGTGCCGGATTTCCTCCACGTTGGACGCGGCGACGATGCGCACGCCGCGGGCTCGGAGCGCTTTCCAACGGGACACGACGGCCGGATTGGCCGTGAAGACGTCGCTGAACGCACGGTCGAACTCCTCGTCCGTGCAATGCGGCGCCCCGCCGAGCAGCGCCCGCCAGGCTCCGCGGAACGCCGGCGTCGTCAGCTCGCCGCGGGAATACGCGGCAAACGAACCGTCTTTGTGAAACAACAGGTCATGCAATGCCCGCGCGGACATCGGGTGCGCGCAATGCGGGTGCAACGCGCTCGCCGTCCGCCCGTTGTCGAAGTCGACGACGACCCGTCCCCAGTCCGTTGCAAGAACGCGGACGATCGGTTTGCCGCAAGCCATGGCGTACCTCCTGGCGGAACCATTCCGCGCGCGGAACCTAGCAAAAAACACGCACCCGGTCAACGGGCACGTGTTCTTTTTGTCGGGCGGTTTCCCCGCCGTCGGTTCGCTTGCGGCTAGCTCCGTTCGGAGCCGCGCACCAGGGCGTTGGCCAACATGCTGACCAGCCACAGCAGCAGGGCGCCCAACAGCGCCGGCACGAACCCGTCCACCTCGAAGCCGGGCACCAGCGTCGCCGCCAGCCACAGCAGCAGGGCGTTGATGACGATGGTAAACAGACCGAGCGTCAGGATGTTCACCGGCAGGGTGAGCACCAGCAGGATGGGCCGCAAAAACGCGTTGATCAGCCCGAGCACCAGGGCGCCGAGCAAGGCGACCCAGAACGTTTCCACGTGGATGCCGGGGATGAGATACGCCACGCCCATCAGGGCGAGGGCGACGAGGACCCATCGAAGAATAAGGTACATAGCGGACGAATGGCTACGGACGTTCGTAAAACTTCGCCTCGATGTCCTTCACCTTGTTCTCGACCTCGGCGAGCTTGGCCTTGCAGAAGGCGGCCAGCTCGAGGCCGCGTTCGAATTTTTTGAGACCCTCGTCTACGTCCGGGTCGCCCTGTTCGAACCACTGGGCGACGGTCTCGAGTTCTTCAAACGCCTTGGCGAAGGATTTGGGTTTGGATGCGGACATAGTATATCACGTTAAACCAGCGATTGTTGGCCGCGGCGGGTGCCCGCGCGTTCCACGCGGGCGTCGAAGGAGCCGCGGGCCAGCTGCACGGACACGGCTTGGCCAGGAACGAGGCCGGTCGCGGAGGAAAGAACGGCGCTCGTGCCGTCTGCCGTCCGCACAATAGCATAGCCGCGGGCGAGCACGCGCGCCGGGTCCACGTTCTTGAGCAGGCGTTCCATGCCCGCCAGGCGTTCGCGCAGCGGCGGCAGCCAGGCGCCCACCCGTTCGTGCAACAGGGCGAGCACGCGGGCCACGTCGTCGCGACGGTGGCGCAAGGCGTGGGCCATGCCGCGCGCGGCGGTTTCCGTCCGGTGGCGCTTTTCCGCCAGCGCCTGCCGCAGCCGCGCCGCCATGAATTCCGCCGACGCCTCCAGTTCCGCCTGGACTTCCCGGCGGTTGGGCACGGCGCGCTCCGCCGCGTTGCTCGGCGTGGACGCGCGCATGTCGGCGGCGAAGTCGCACAGCGATTCGTCCCGCTCGTGCCCCACCCCGACGATCACGGGAATGCGCGCTTGGAACACGGCGCGCACCACCTGTTCGTCGTTGAAAGCGTGCAAATCTTCCAACCCGCCGCCGCCGCGCACCAGCACCAGCACGTCGGGCCGGTCGTCTTCGGGCAGGCGGTTGAAATGGGCGAAGGCCTCGAGGATTTCGGGGACCGCCTCGCGCCCCTGCACGTGGACGTGGGTGAAATCCACCCGCACGCCGCCCCAGCGGTTGCCCAGCACCCGCAGGAAGTCGCCGTACGCCGCGGCGTCGCGCGAGGTGATGAGCCCGATGCGCTCCGGGAACCGCGGAATCGGCCGCTTGCGCCCGGCGTCGAACACGCCTTCGTCCCGCAGCTTCGCCTTCAGCAATTCGTACGCGCGCTTGAGCGCCCCCTCCCCCACCGGCTCCACGGCGTCCACGTTCAGCTGGAACTTCCCGAAGCGCGCCGAGACAGTCGGCCGGCCGCTGACGCGCACGCGCATGCCGTCTTCGATCGGCGTGTGCATCTGCCAGGCGGTCATGAAGCACTTGAGCACGGCCTGCGCCCCCTCGTCCTTCACGTCGAAACTCACCCATTTCCCATGGGACACGCGCAAATCGGACACCTCACCTTCCACCAACAGGTCGCGCGGCACGGCCGCGAGCGCCTTGTTTACGAGGGCGAGATAATCGGTGACGGTCAAAATGACGGGTTCGGACATATTCAGACGCACACATCGACGCGCAAGGGCGCGTGGTCGGAAATTTCTGCCGGCAGGACGGAAAAACGTTCCACCTGCACGCGTCCCGAAACGAAAACGTAATCGGCGAACTTTTCCGGTTTCGTATAGAGAGACGTGCGCGTCGAGGAAACGCCATGTTCCCGCACCAGATTACGGAAACCGGCCTCTTCAAGCAACCGCAGGCTTTGCGTGTCCGGATTCACGTTGAAATCCCCGCAAAAGACGACGTCCGGCGGCAACTCCTTCAAGACACCGAGAAGGCGTCGCGACTGCTCGATCCGCTCCTCGGAATCGCCCTTGCCCTGCCCGTTCCACAATCCGTGGAAGTTGAGGACCGCAAGCGGACCGTTTGCCGTCTGCAAAACGACGTACTGCACGTTGCGGGCGTGTTTTCCAATGTCCTCCTCCGGCTCGTATCCCTTGTGACGATGGACGAACGCTTCTCCTTCTTGAAGAACGGTCCATGTCTTCTTCACCAGGAGGTACAGGCCGTAATGGTCCCGGTAGTGCGGGCGGAAAAATCCGACGTGGTCCGGCAAGGCGCGTGCGATCTCCTGCATGCCTTCCGTCAGCACGCCGTCGAACGTCTGATTACTGGCAACCGTCCGCCCAGGCGGAATCTCATATGGAGCCGACCAAACCTCCTGCAGGCAGAACACGTCCGTTTCGGCGTTCGACCGGAAGAAATCCAAAAGCGGCCCGTGCCCGGCACGCCCGCCCCACGTATTAAGCGTAATGATGGTCATACCTTAGGGCCGCACCACCAGAATGCGGCGGGCGTCGGACAGGTCGCCCGCGGCGGAATCCCAGTCCCGGATCGCGCGCATGAAGCCCTCGATGGGATAGCGGTAGTTCTCCCCGCGGCGCGTGCCTGGGTCGTTGACGATAAAATGCGTGTCCGTGTACCCGCGCACCACCAACATGTGGTAGTTCGGGCCGGGCGGGGTGAAATACGGGTTGCCCAGCTCGCGGCCGGCCGCCGGCACGATCACCGGATAGCCGGACGCCACGATGCGCTTGATGTCGTCCGCCGTGGGGTCGTCGAGCACCTGCACGCGGCTGTATCCGTACAGCTGTTCCGCCACGATGCCCATCTGCATGGCCGTCGAATCCTTGTTCGCGCCGAACAGCACGTCCTGGAAATCGGCGATGCGGCGCAGTTCTTCTTCCACGTCGTCCACGGGCAGCACCCCTTCCCCGTCGCCTTCGTAAAAACGATGGACCATGAGCAAGGACGCTTCCTCGCAGGTGTCCTGGTGGAATTCGTCCCAATTCGCCGTGGGCGCTTGCGGCGTGAACGGCACGGCGAGGTTGAACGAAGCGGGAACCTGGAAACCGGAAGACGGCGGAGGTTCAACGGGAGGAGGCTGCACCGGAGGCGTGGAAGGTTCCACGGGTGGCGGCTCAACGGGAACAACCGGCAATTCTTCCACCGGCATCAACTCGTCATCCAACGGCTGCTGGGCGTCTTCAAACGAAACGGCCGCGGGCAACGGCGGTTCGTTCCACGTGCGCCACACGTCCGCCAACCGATCTTGCTGTGCGTAAACCACGAACCCCAACGCCAAAAGGACGACCGTAGGCAGGAGAAATCGGAAGGGGGTTCGCATAGGAATTACTGGCAAATACCGACGTCGTCGATCTTAAATTCGCACGCTTGGTCCGCGGGGCATTGGTCGTCGCTCGCGCATTCGCACATGGGCACGCACAACATGATGCAGGCCGTACCGGGCGGGGCCCCACGGCAGGCGGACCCGCATTCGTTCCACCGCCCGCCCGCCGCTTCGCAGGCGGTTTGGGCGCCTTCGTCGGGAATCAACGGCGGAACGGGCGCTTCGGGCGGAACAACCGGGCGCGGCGGAACCGGCATGGGCCGCGTGGGCACGCCGTAACGCGGACCAACGAACTCCACCCGCTCCCCGATATTGGCGGCGAGCAATCCAAGCACGGACACCGCTACGAGAGCCGCGGCCGCCACAAGGGCGATCAAGCGTTCTTCTTTGGACATAGCGAAAGGGGGTTATGCGTCGGGCGCCGCGTGCTCCTTCACCCAGGCCAGCAGGGCGTGGGTGGCGCGCACGTCGTCTTCATTATACGCGAAAATCTTCTCGAGCAGGGCCGGGTCCTTTTCCCGCAGCCAGCGTTCGAACCAGAGCACGGAATTGGCGCCGGAAGCGTCCTCGGCCCGCCAATGGAAGCCCACGTACGAAGCGATGTCCTTGAGCGAATAGAACGACAGCGGGAAGAGCACGTTCGGGCGCAGGATGCCCAGCAAGTCCTTCAGGTTGCGGGCCAAGGCGGTGCGCGGCGTAGGCGTGGAACCAAAACGGGCGTCGAAGCGCTGCACCACTTCCCGTTCGAAGCCGCCGTAATGGTAGATGGGGGCGTCGGGCCGCTCCTCGATAAACGCCAGGAAGGCGCGCCACATTTCTTCTTCTTTGGTCGGGTCCTCGGCGAAGAAGCGGTGATAGGTTTCCTTGCCGTCCGCCACTTCCAGCACGCCGAAGAGATAGTCCGTGTCCCGCAGCGGGTCGCTTTCGACGTCGAAGAACAGTTCGATCTTTGCCGGCGGCAAGGCGACGCGCCCGCGGATGATCGGCCGGTTTTCCACCAACGCCACGGCCTGGTCCCGCAGGACTTCCAACCGTTCGGCGTCCGCGCCCGGCAGGCGGCGGGCCAAATCCCGGGGCGCCTGGCGCGCCAACTCCGCCACCGTGCGGATGCCAATGCCCGCGAGCCGCTCGACCTCCTCCTTCCATACGCGGTTCAGCACCGACAAATCCCCGCACTGGTCCGTGATGGAACGGCAGGCGGCGAAATGCGGCGACTGCTTGCAGCCGGAGGTGAGGAAATGCGGCGGCTTCTGCCCGGCCACCACGCGCTCGATGGCGTCGAGCGTGGGCGCGTATTCCCGTTCGAACGCCTCGATGAGATACGGCAGGGCCTGCCCGTCCGGCGTAATGACGTACCCCTGTGGGGGCTTCACGCCCTGGATGCGCTGCAACAGTTCCGCGTAAAAGCAGCCCTGGTACTTGTACTCGTCCTTCACGGCGCGGCCGCGCTTGATGTCGGCGGCGACGTAATAGTACGGCCCGAGCAGGGACTTCCCTTCCACTTTTTCCAACACGTCCGGGTGGCCGATCCAATGGCCGTCGATCAGCACGCCGCGGGTGATGGTCTGCCGCCCCTCGCGCATGAAGGCGAGGGTTTGGTAGAAGGCCTCGTCTTCGTCCTCCGCCGTGACTTCGGCCAGGTCATTGCGGCCCGCCAACAGCGTGCGCTGGGCGTCCTCAATCAGCCCTTCGTCCTGCAAGGTGGCCATGAGCGGCTCGTGCGGTTGTTCCCCGCCGTGCGCGTCGAAATACACCCAATGCGGGCATTTGAGGTAGCGGTAGAACGTGCGTTCGGTGATGGCGCGGGGCATGGGCAGAGTATAGCACCGTGCCGCGCGGGAACGAAAAACGCCGCCCGTATGAGGGGATGGCGTTTGTTTGCGGTTATTCCGCCGGTTCAATCGTGACCTTGGTGACCACGTCGCCCAAGCGGATGGCGTTCACGACGTCCATGCCGTCCACGACGCGGCCGAAAATGGTGTGCGCGCCGTCGAGCCACGGGGTGGCCGCCTGCGTGATGAAGAACTGGCTGCCGTTGGTGCCCTGGCCGCCTTGGACGCCGGCGTTTGCCATGGCGAGCAAGCCGGGGCCGGTGAACGTCAGGTCCGAGGCGATTTCATCGTCGAAACGATATCCGGGGCCGCCCGTGCCCCAGGCGTTGCGCTGCGCTTCGTCGCGGCTGAGCGGGTCGCCGCCTTGGACCATGAAGTCCTGCGGGTCGCCGTTGAGCAGGTTGATGACGCGGTGGAAGCGGGTGCCGTCGTAGAAGCCGCCTTCGGCCAGGTAGACGAAGTTGGAAACGGTGACCGGCGCCTTGTCGCCGAACAGTTCCACGACGACGTCGCCGCGGTCCGTGGAAATGCGCGCCTGCTTGCGCAAGATGCGGTCTTCGGGGAGCGTGCCTTGGAACG
Organism: uncultured Gammaproteobacteria bacterium; assembly: GCA_964499955.1. Taxonomy (GTDB): domain Bacteria; phylum Patescibacteriota; class Patescibacteriia; order UBA9934; family GWF2-40-263; genus JAJYIV01. Next base: position 170 of record CAZCMI010000013.1, on the reverse strand, counting down.
ACCATTCGGTGGGCATAACGGGAGGATCGGAAGGAGGTTGAGAAGAAGGCGGCGGGGTGGGAACCGGGTCGGGCGTTGCCACCGGCGTGGAATCAGACGGCGCGGCGCACCCGCTGCCCAACAGGACGAGCGCGGCGGCGGCGACCATCGGCAAAAGACGAGGGGAAAAA
>CAZCMI010000012.1:0-29182 GCA_964499955.1 uncultured Gammaproteobacteria bacterium | reverse complement strand
AACCCGCCGCCAAAAAAGCGGCGAAGAAACCGGCCAAGGCCGTCGCGCCGAAGTCCGTGAAGAAACCCGCTTCCGCCGGGAAGCAGGCCGCCGGAAAGAAACCGGCCGCCAAAGCCGCCAAGCCCGCGTCCAAACCCGCCGCGCCGCGCGCGCGGTACGTGAAGACGCCGCCGCCCACGCCCGACGCCGTCGACCGCCTGTTGCAAAAGGCCCAGTCGCGCGGCTTCATCACCGAAAACGAAATCCTCTTCTCCTTCCCGGACGTCGAGGATTATCTTGACGTTTACGAGGATTTCCTGGACCGGCTGGAAAAAATCGGCGTGCATTACGTCGAAATGAAAGAGGGCATTCTCGGCCAGCGCAAGGAACAGGACGGCGTGTTCGACCGCATCCGCGTCACGCGCGAAAAGGACCGGAAGGAACCGGCCCGCAAGCTGGAAATCCCGGAACTGACCCAGGACTCCATCCAGATGTACCTGCGGGAAATCGGCAAAATCCCGTTGTTGAACGCGGAGGAAGAAGTCGCCCTGGCCAAGCGCAAGGAACGGGACGAAAAGGAAGCCGAAATGCGCCTCATCGAGGCGAACTTGCGTTTGGTCGTGTCCATCGCCAAGAAATTCGTGGGTAAGCAGATGTCGCTCCTGGACCTCATCCAAGAAGGCAACATCGGCCTGTTCCGCGCCGTGAAGAAATTCGAATACCGCAAGGGCTACAAGTTCTCCACGTACGCCACCTGGTGGATCCGCCAGGCCATCACGCGCGCCTTGGCCGACCAAAGCCGCACCATCCGCATCCCGGTGCACATGGTCGAGACCATCAACAAGTTCACGCAAATCGAACGCCAGCTCATCCAGGACCTCGGCCGCGAACCGCTGCCCGAGGAAATCGCCGCGGAAATGGGCGAGGAAGTGGACAAGGTCCGCCAAATCCAGCGCATTTCGCAAGACACGGTTTCCTTGGAAACCTCCGTGGGCGACGACGACGAAGATTCCAAGCTGGAGGACTTCATCGAGGACGTGAAGACGCTCTCGCCGGACCGCGCCGCCGCGCGCGAACTGCTGCGCGACTACGTGAACGCCGCCATGGCCGACCTGTCCCCGCGCGAGCAGAAAATCCTGGAGATGCGCTTCGGCCTCACCGACGGCGTGTCGCACACGCTGGAGGAAGTCGGCAAGGAATTCGACGTCACGCGCGAACGCATCCGCCAGATCGAAGCCAAGGCCCTGGAACGCATCAAGGCCAACCCGATTATTAACAAACTGAAGGACTACTAATATGAAGCCGTTTCCGCCCGTCGGCCAGGTCGCCCGCGAAACCTGGGAACTCGTGAAGCGCCGGTATGGCGCCTTGGCGAGCATCTCGCTTCTTTCGACGTTCGTCGTTCCCGCGTTGGCAGCGGTGGTAGCCGGCATCTGGGTTCTGCCGGGCGCCGCGGTGTCCGCCGGTGCGGACGGGAGCGTCGTGGGCGTTTTCCTGATGTCGCTGGGTGCCTTGCTGGCCGCGGCCGTGCTGTTCGTGGGGAGCATGCTGTGCGCGTCCGCCCTGTACGGCGCCGCGTTGACGGAGCAGAAGGTCGGGGCGCTGTTGCGCGCCGCCCGCGGCGACTGGCGTTCGTATGCCTGGGTCGCCATCGTGTCCGCGTTCCTCATGGGCGGGTTCATCTTGCTCGGCTTTTTCCCCGGCGTGTTCCTGTTTCCCATCGTCGTGCTCGCGCCCTACGCGTTCAAGGCCGACGGCGCCAAGGGCTTCGCTGCCTTGCTGCGCGCCCGGGACGTGTTGAAGGGCCGCTGGTGGGGCGCGTTCGGCCGTTTGCTGCTGTTCTTCGTCGTGATCCAGGCACCGCTGATGTTCCTGCCGCAGGACGCGGAGGAACTGACGATCGTGAGCGGCGTTACCTTGGGGATTTCCGCCCTGTACGCCGCGTTCGTGGCTTCGCCGGCCATAACCGCCCTGGGCGCCGTGATGTACCGTCACGCCGCCGCGGCCGCGCATCTGCCGCCCACCAAGGCGGAGGGCCGCCGGTGGAAGTACGCCGTGCCCGCCGCCATCGGTTGGCTGGTGGTTGCGGGCGGAACCGTTGTCGCCTTGCGTCTCCTGCTGACGTCGTTCAACTTCGTCTAACGCCGTTCGCGCAAGTGCGCGACGAAAAAACCGGGGCCATGTGCCCCGGTTTTTTGCAAACCAAAAACCCGGCCCGGCGTATGCATCGAGGCAATCATCAGTCGGGCGTTCCCACGAGTGGGCGCCGAGCGCGGGCGGCGGACCAGGCGGACCCGGACCGGCGACCTGCGCGCGGCTTCGCCGCGAGGCTCTCGTTCCGCCTTCGCAAGGAAGACGGAAGTTCCAAGCCTGATTGCCGTGTTTGGCCAAGATGCAAACGCGGGGCAGGGCACGTCCAATATACCACAACCAAAACGCCGGGCTAGGCCCGACGTTTTTCTTCCGCGAGAAGGGCTTCCTTCGACGGCCCGCGCAAGCCGTTGTACCCGCCCGGCGTCCCATCGGCGCGCACCACGCGGTGGCAGGGAACGTCCGTATCTTGGTTGGAAGCCATGACGCTACCGACCGCTCGTGCCGCGCCCGGGGAACCCGCCGCCGCGGCCACCTGGCCGTAGGTCATCGTCTTGCCTTTGGGGATCCGTTTGACGACGGCGAGGACGCGTTGGGTAAACGTTGAGACCATACGTTGAATATGATAAGCGCCTGCGCCCGCGTCCGATGTTCCCGAACGGCCGCACGCTTATGTTTGAGCGTACGAGGCCGAGCCGTCAGGCGACAGCCGAGAAGCGAGTTAACGAGCGGCCCTGGAGGGAATATGGACGCGGGCGTCTTCCGCTACTCGCCGAATCGCACCGGCACGTCCACGGTCAGGTCGAATTCCGGCAGGCCGGACGGGTTGTCGCGGACGAAGCGCAGCAGGCCGTATTCGCCCGTTGGCCGGGTGAACGTCAGAGGAACGGAAAACGGCACGAACTCCGACGTCATCCATTCGCCGTCCGCTTGGGCGATGCCGACGCCCAGTTCCGTCCCGTCGGCGTCCAGGATGTAGACCGGGAAGTTTGCCTCGAAGAACATCGTGCCGCGCGCCTGCCCGCGTAGCGTGGCGGGCGAGGTCAGCACGTCGCCTATGCCGAACGCATCCAGGCGCACCTGATTACTGGAAAACGGCGGCGTTTGTGCGGGTACGGTTGGTTCTTCCGGCGGGAAGGTCTCGGTTCCATCGCCGGGCCGCGCCCCTTCCCACACGAAACGATAGATCACGCCCGCGTGGTCGTCGGACACGTACATGGTGCCGCCGGGGCGGACCAACACGTCCACCGGCCGCCCGTGCGCGCGGGATCCTTGCAGCCATCCCGTTACCAAATCCTCCACGCCTTGCACGGCACCCGTATGGTCGCGCACCACCCGCACGAGTTTGTAGCCGGTGGGTTCGCTGCGGTTCCACGAACCGTGGTAGGCCACCACGGCGTCGTACCACCAATCCTCCGGCCAGCCCTCCTCCGGCATGAAGGCGATGCCCAGCGGCGAGCTGTGCGCCGGCAGGTCCACATGCGACGGCGTCTCGAACGGCTCCATGCACGGGTTGCGGACGTAGGTATTGCGGTCGAAGGCCGTGTCGTGGACGTTCTGTCCGTAGCAAATCGGCCAGCCGAAGTTCTGCGCGTCCTCGCCCTCCCAGTCGATCACGTTGATTTCGTCCGGCGGGAGGTCGTCGCCCAAATGGTCCCGGCCCATGTCCGTGGCCCACAGTTCGCCGTACAGCGGTTCCCAGTCGAAGAACACGCTGTTGCGCAGGCCGCGCGCCACCTGGCGGAAGTCCGATCCGTCGGCGTTGAGCGACCACAGGCCCGCCCGGCGTTCGTCCTGCTCGTGGCAGACGTTGCAGCTGGAGCCGACGGAAACGTACAGCCGTTCGTCCGGGCCGAAGCGAATCGTGCGGGTGAAGTGGCCGCTGCCGCTGGGCAGATCGATAACGTGCTGCGGCACGGCGTCGGGATCCGACGTGTCCAGGCGGACGATCCGGTGTTCTTCCGCGACGTACAGCATGTGCGGCTCCCGCCAGTCGAAGACCAAGCCGTGCGGCCGGCGCAAACCCGACACCACGGTACGGCGCTCAACTTCCTCGCCGTTTTCCTCACGAATGGCGAGGATGGTTCCTTGGGAGGTTTGGCTGACGTACAGGTCGCCTTCCGGCCCGGTGGCCAGCACGCGCGCGCCCGGGACGTTTTGGGCGAAAATGAACGCGGACAGCCCCTCGGGCAGGGACAGCGGTAGGCCCGTTTGGTTGCCGGCCGGTTCGCCGGCGGGCAGGTCGGACGGGCGTGTGGGTTCACCCGGCAGGGCCGGCGGAGGCAGAAGGGCGGGGCCGGTGCCCTTCAAGCGCGGCAAGGCGAACAAAATGGCGGTGAGGCCAAGGACGACGACGCCCCCAAGGGCGATGGCGGGAAGACGTTTCATAGGGAGGGAATAGGTATATGGGAAGTTTACCCGCTTGCGGGCGGGGCGTATACTGGCGGCATATTGTGCATTCGTATGAACACGCCACCGGGAGGCCGCCGCAAACCGTCCGTTGAAGAACCGCCGACGGAAGTCATCGGCTCCGCGCAAAAGGACGCCAAGGTGCAAGTTGCGCCGGAGATGGGTGCCTATTCGCCCGAAGAACGCCGGAGGGAGCAGCAGCAACAGGCGGCCAAGAAGGTCGCCGACGCGGAACGCCGCCGGGCCTTGGACGAGCGCCGGGTGGCCGAGCGGCAAGCCGCCGTGGAACGCGGCCAGGCCGTGGTGTTCGAGATGACGGAAGGAGAATTGGTGACGGAACAGAAACAGGTGCAGCATGAACTGCTGCGGGCGAAGCAGGAAATGGAAGACGATTGGGCGGCATTGTTCCACGCGCTGCAGGCATTGCCCGTCGAGGTGCAGGACCGGATTTTCCCCACGGAGGAGGGAGGGCGCATCGCTCCACCGTCGCCGGAACAGGCGGAAGTCGTTCTGCAACGGTTGGAGCAAGAACCGTCGGGCTTTACGATGAACCCGGCGGAACTCCTGCGCCGCCGCCGCGTGGCCGCCGTGCGTACCGACCTGAAAGCATTCGTCGCTTCCGCCGAATTCAACCGGTTCCAACAGGCGAAGCGTACGCTGGCCACGTCCGAACGGCAGCTGGCGAACCTGCGCGCGAAGGCACGCCAACCCTAAAGGTCCAACCAACGTTTTTTCCGCAGTCGCTCGGGCAGATAGTCCTGGGCGGCTGCTTCTTTCGTTTTGAACTTTGGCGTGTATTTGTAGCCCTTGCCGTAGCCCAGTTCCTGCATGAGTTTCGTGGGGGCGTTGCGCAAATGCAGCGGTACCGGTTCGGCCGGCAGCTCGCGGATGTCCTGTTGGATGGCGCCGTAGGCCAGGTAGAGGGCGTTGCTCTTGGGGGCGCGGGCCAGGTACGCCGCGCACTGCGCCAGGATCACGTTGCATTCCGGCATGCCGATGGCGTGCGCCGCCTGATGGGCCGCCATGGCCTGTACCAAGGCGTTCGGGTCCGCCAACCCGATATCCTCCGAGGCGAAACGCACCAGACGCCGCGCCACGTACAGCGGGTCCTCGCCCGCTTCCAACATGCGGCCGAGCCAGTACAGGGCCGCGTTGGCATCGCCGCCGCGCATGGACTTATGGAGCGCCGAGATGATGTTGTAGTGCTCCTCGCCCGCGCGGTCGTACAACAAATGCGTTCGCTGCAGAGCTTCTTTGACGGCGTCCGTATCGACGACGATTTCACCCGCTTCTTCCTCACCGTCCGCAGGCGCGGTGGACGACACGGCCAGTTCCAACGCATTCAGCGCCGCACGGGCGTCGCCGTTGCTCATGTCGGCCAGGAATTGCACGGCGGCGTCGTCCATGCGCACGCGCATCCCGCCCAAGCCGCGCTGCGGGTCTTCCAGCGCCCGGCGCAGTACCGTGGCGATGTCCGCGGCGTCCAAGGCGTTCAACACGAACACGCGGCAGCGGGAGAGCAAAGCCGAGTTCAATTCGAAGGACGGGTTTTCCGTGGTCGCGCCGATCAGGATGACGACGCCGTTTTCAATCGACGGCAGAAAGGCGTCCTGCTGGGCCTTGTTGAAGCGGTGGATTTCGTCCACGAACAAAATCGTGCGCTGGCCGTGCAGCTTGCGGCGCTCGGCGGCCGCCTGGATGATTTCGCGGACCTCCTTCACCCCGCCCGCTACGGCGGAGAACGGCACGAACCGCGCCTTGGTAGTTTGCGCCACCAGCCGGGCAAGCGTGGTTTTGCCGCTGCCGGGCGGCCCCCACAGGATCATGGACGGGACCTGGTCGGCCTCCAGCGCGCGCCGAAGCATGGCCCCGGGCGCCACCAGGTGCCGCTGGCCCACGTATTCGTCCAAGCCGCGCGCCCGCATGCGCTCCGCCAGGGGCGCCGTGGCCGCCGCGTCCTTCTGCTGTTTGTAGTCGAAGAGGTCCATAGGGGGAGCATGACACACCGGAAAAAGCCCGCAAGGGTGCCCGCAGCGCCAAGAGGCCGTGCCTTGCCAGGCGGGAAACGGCCCGGTAGGTTGGGAGGACTATGCCTTCGTACGATGTTGTTATTGTGGGCGCGAGCTTTGCCGGGCTGACCTTGGCCCATCATTTGCCGCGCACGTTGCGGGTGCTCGTGGTGGACGCCAAGCCCGCCGCCGGGGCCACGGTGGAATCCACCGGCCTCATTACGTCGAAGACGCGGGAGGAATTCCGCACGTTTTTCGACGTAGACCGGTACATCACGAACCCGATCACGGGCATCTGCGTGGTGGCGCCGGATTTCGCCGCGCAGTTCGTGTCGCGCGTGCGCGAGCCGTGGATCTTCCAGACGGACACCAAGGCCCTGGTGCGCGCGCTGGCCGACGCGCTGCCGCCCAACGTCGAGCTGCGGACGGCCACGGTGTTCCTCGGCGTGGACGATCCCGAGCGCCCGACACGCGTGACGCTCCAATCCAAAGGCCGGGCGGCGGAAGAGGTTGAGTGCCGGTTTTTGGTGGGTGCGGACGGCGGGCATTCCAAAGTGGCGCAGTCGGTGGCGGGGCTGTGGCGCAACCGCCGGTTTCTCTTCGGTCATGAACAGGTGTTTTTCGGCACCGTGCATCTTGGCCCGGACCCGGAGGAAACCATCAGCCATTTCTGGTTTGGGGAGTTTTCGCTCGGCTACGGCGGGTGGATTTCGCCGACCGTGGTGGACGGGCGGCCGGCGTTCCGCATCGGCTTGGCCAAATTGATGGAAGACCGGGGCGACGCGCGTCGTCTCACGGTCGCCTTCCTGCATGAACTTCGCAACCGCGGCTACGTCACCGTGGAAGGGGATATCGAGAAGCCGGATTACGTCTTCGGCAGCCATATTCCGATCGGCGGGTGTGTGAAGCGCATTCATGCGGGCAACGCACTCTTGATCGGCGACGCGGCCGGGTTCTGCGGCGCTTTTGCAGCCGACGGCATCAAAGGGTCCGTCGTCTCGGGCAAGGAAGCAGCCCCGCTCATCGAACGGTATTTGGCAGGCGACGCCTCCGCCCCCGGCGAATTGGCCGCGCGGATGAACCGCCGTACGGGCCTCATCGGGTATTACCGCCGCCAGCTGTTGTACCGCTTCGTATGGGACCGCATGAAAAGCGACCGGTCGTTCTGGGCGATGTTCCGTATCATCGAACAGGAGCGTGACACCTTCCTGGAACAGTTCTGCGACAGCAAGGACCGCCGTAAGAGCTTGTCCCGCGTCGTGTTGAAACCGCGCCACGCCGGGCGCCTGCTGCGCTACGCCTGGTCGCTCACCCTCGACCTGTTCCGATAGAAAAACGCCCCCTGCGCGGGGGTGTTTTTATTCCGCCAGACGGCGCCGATAGACCGTGATCAGGTTGGCGCCGAAGCGCAGGCGGCGGAAGAAGGGGAAGTGGGCGTCCCAACCGTCGGCGGCGTCCGGCTCGGCGTAGTGGTTGAGCGCGAGGACGCCGGCGGGGGAGAGCAGGCGCACGCAGGCGTCCTGCAGGGCTGGGTCCCGGGCCGCCTGGGCAACGCGCACGCCGTCTTCCGTGCCTTCGAACAGGTCCACGAGAATCAGATCGAACGGACCCGTAAGCGTCGGGACGACCTTGGCGGCATCGCCAGCCAGGAACGTCACGCGTTCGTCTTCGGTGGAAATGCCCAGCCGCCGGCCGAGCGACAGAAAGTCAGGTTCCCAATCCACGCCGGTCACGCGGGCATGCGGCCAGCGCCGCAAGACAAGCCCGAACGTCCCGCCCATCGCCACGCCGAGCACCAGCACGCGGTACGGCGCGAGGGAGCCGTCCGCCTGCCGGGGCGTGCGCTTCGGCAGGGTGCGGAGCACGCGTTTCCACAAGCCGTCCATGTACGCGCCGCTTTGGAAGTCACCCTTGTTCCCGTGGATTTCCCACTTCCGCCCGACACGCACCAGCCGCATGTCCGTCCCGTGCGACGTCGGGATCGTCTCGGTTTTTTTGACGCGGTGCCAGAAGAACATACGGGCTGTTTGCAGCGGGAGATTAGGGGAGGGCGACCGTTCCGCGCGACGTTTTCACCAGCCCATCCTTTTCCAGACGGGCGACCATGGCTTCGACCCAGGCGGCGTCGTGCCTCTTGTCGAAATCCGGGTCGATACGCGGGCCAAGCGCCGCGACGGCGATCCCTGGTTCTTCCCGCGCCAGTTTCAGGATGCGGCCGCGGTAGATGCGATCGGGGTGTAGCTTGCCACGATGGCGGCGTTCCACGGCTTTTTTTACGCCCCGTTTGGGAATGCGTACCCGCCCGGCCAGGAAGCGTGCGGCGGCGGGGCAGTCGGCGCGCAACGGGCAACGGGCGCAATCCGGCTCCTTGGTGCAGATGGAAACGGCCAAGTCGAACAGGGCCTGCGGCACGTCCCAGTACGCCCCGCGGTTCGGCAACAGGGCCAGCCCGCGCCGTTCGATCCGTTCGTCTTCCGCCGGCTGGGCAAACGGTTTGTTCAAAAGATACCGGCCGAGGACCCGGCGGATGTTCGTGTCCACGGGGATGACGCGCTGGTGCAGGGCGAAGGCGGACACGGCGGCCGAGGTATATGGCCCCACACCCTTGAGCGCCAGCCACTCTTCGCGTGTCTTCGGCTCGCCCCGTTCCACGACCTGCCGGGCGATGTCCCGCAGCATCAGGCCGCGGCGGTTGTATCCCAGCCCCGCCCAGGCGGTAATCACCTCGGCGTTGGACGCCGCCGCCAGCGCCCGCCAGTCGGGGAAGCGCTTCAGCCAGGCGTCGTAGTAGCCCAGCACACGGTGGACCTGGGTTTGCTGCAGCATCAGCTCGCTGACCAGGATGCGGTACGGGTCGCGCGTGCGCCGCCACGGCAAATCCCGCCCCGAGCGGCGGAACCAGGCGAGCAATCGGGCGGCGGGGGAGCGCATACGCACAGAGCATAGCAGAGGGTCCAACCTTTACGAAATGGCCGAAAATTGCTAGCATCCGGCCCATGCGTATCCTGACGAATATCTATGAGGACAAGCACGTCGCCGGCGGTCCGCAGCGGTATGCTCCTTCGTTCGTGCGCGCCATGCAGGAACGCGGCCATCACGTGGTCGGTTTTTTCTTGAAGGGCCTGCTTGGAAGCACGTACAAGGCGGCGGTTTCGGCCGCGGTAGGCGACGCGCGTCCCGGCATGCCGGAGGCGCTTGAGGAGGCGCGCGCGGCGTTGGCGCCGTTGGTGCGCGACGCCCGCGGGGACGTCCTGGTCCTGCATGGGTTTTCCCTGGCGAATTGGCTGCTCTTTGATGCGGCGCGGTCCCAGGGGGTTCCGTGCGTCGTGGCGCGGCACGGATTTTGGTACAAGGAGATCGGATCCGCACTGCCCCCGGCGGTCATCCGGCGTATGGAAGAAATGGAACGGGAATCCCTGGCCGGCGCGGCCTGCAACGTGTTCTTGAACGCGTGGAGCGTGGGAAAGATGGAAGAACGCCACCCGGGCATCCTCGGCGACCGGACGGCGGTGATCCCCTTGCCGTACGACCCGGCATTTGCCGACCCCGCGCCGGTTTCCGCCACCGCCAACCGCATTGGCTTCGTGGCGCGCTGGGATCCCATCAAGAATATCCCGCTGGTCCGCGCGTTCGCTGAAGCGTACCCGTCCTACGACGTCGTCGCCCTCACGCGGGTCGGCGGCCGCCGCCCGTTGGAACAGGAAGAAGAACCGTTCGCACGCGCAGTGCGCGTCCTGCCTCCCGTGGAACCGTCCGAGCTGCGTTCGTTCTACGCTTCCTGCGCCGCCCTCATCCTCCCGAGCCATTTCGACGTGAACCCGACGGTCGTCATGGAAGCCGCCTTGCAGGGGCGGGCTACCGTCATCACCGACGGCGTCGGCTGGGCGGACCTGTACCGCGCCCACGGCATGGACGCGCTGATCACCGAACCGAACGCGGACGCGCTCGCCGCGGCCGTGAAAGAAGCCGTCGCCCGCCCGCTGCCCGCGTCGTTCGTGAACGACATCCGCGAACGGTGCGCCCCCGACCATGTCTTTGACGCATGGCACGACCTGATCCAAACCGTATGAGAATTGCCCAAATCTGCAACACGTTCCACTCCGTCAGTCCCGGCGTTCCGCACGGCATCTACAACACGGTGGGGAACTTGGCGAACGGGTTGGCGGACCGCGGCCACGAGGTGACGGTCTTCGGCGTTGCCGGTCCCGGCCTGCGCGTTCCCTCGGTGTCCGTGGTGCCGAAAACGGGCAAGGAACGCGGCCTGTCCGAATTGGAAATCGTTCGGGAGAACCTGGAGCTGCTTTCGTTGTGCTATCGCCGCGCCAAAGACTTCGACATCATCCATTCGCATTTCTCCTTGCTCGGCTGCCACTTCGCGGCTACGTCCCCGGCTGTGACGGTCCATTCCGTCCACAGTCCCGTCGGCGCGTTGAAAACGCACTTGCTCCGGTACGCCAAGGAAAAGTTCATCAGTTTCAGCTTGGCCCAGCGGGGCCAAATCCCCGAGCTGAACTGGGTGGCGAACATCTACCACGGCATCGACACAGCCGCGTATACGTTCAACGCGGAACCGGCCGATTACCTCCTGTACCTGGGGCGCATTACGGAAGAGAAGGGCGTCCACCATGCCATCCGCGCCGCCAAGAAAGCCAAGGTGCCACTGGTCATCTCCGGCATGAGTTACCCGGAGGAACGGTATTGGTCGGAGCAGATCGAGCCGCACATCGACGGCGTGTCCGTCCGGTTTCACGGCCCCGCGTCGATGCCGCAGAAGGTCGAACTTATGCGGAATGCGCGGGCGCTGCTGTTCCCCACGTTGTATGAGGAGATTTTCGGTCTGGTCATGGTGGAGGCCATGTCCTGCGGCACCCCGACGATCGGGTTCGACAACGGGTCCGTGTCTGAAATCGTCCAAGACGGGGAGACGGGGTTCGTCGTGCGCACCGAGGCGCAGATGGCGGCGGCCATTAAGAAGCTGCCGACCATCAGCCGGGAGGCCTGCCGGCGCCGCGCGGAACGCTACTTCAGCGTCGAGCGGATGGTGCAGGGATACGAACGCGTGTACAAGCGCCTCACGAGGTAAGGAAACGACGGTCCGGTTTGCCGGGCCGTTTTTTCGCGCGCGGAAGGGCGGGGCGCGCGGGGTGGTGCGCGTGCGCCGTGATACAATGTGCGCAATATGTCTGCCACCCCGTTGCCCTACGGCCGCGCCGCCTCCCTCGGTTCCGACGCCGTGCTCTCCGCGTTGCGGACGTCGCCGCGCGGATTGTCCGGGCAGGAAGCCGTCGCCCGCCGCGCGCGTTCCGGTCCCAACGAACTGCCGCAACCGCGCCGCGCCTGGCCGCGCGTGCTCGCCCGGCAATTCGCGTCCCCCTTCGCCTGGCTGTTGCTCGGCGCCGCCGTCATTTCCGCCTTCACCGGCGATTGGCACGAGGCCGGGCTGATCTTCCTCTTCACGCTCATCAACACCTTCCTCGGGTTCTTCCAGGAAGAACGGGCCGAACGCGCCACCAAGGCCCTGCGGACGTATTGGCGGGCCAACGCCCGGGTGGTGCGCAGCGGCGTGGAGCAGGACGTTCCGGCGGCCGACCTGGTCACCGGCGACGTCGTGCGGCTGCGGGCCGGGGACCGCGTTCCCGCCGACGTGCGTTTCCTGCGGGCGCACGGCGTGCTCGTAGATGAATCCATTTTGACCGGCGAAACCGAGCCGTCGGCCAAGTCCGCCAAGCGCATGGTCCACGACCCCGCCGCCTTCCACGAAGCGGCGAACGTCGGCTTCGCGGGTACCATGCTGGTGGGCGGGGACGCGGAAGCCGTGGTCATCGCCACGGGGAGGCATTCGGCCGCGGGCGCCACCATCGCCCTGGCGGAGGAACTGAAACCCGCCAGCGCCTTCGAAAAGGAAATCGGCCAGTTCGCCACCTTCACCTTGAAGCTCATCGGCGTCACGCTGGTGATGGCCTTCGCCCTGAACCTGGGCCTGAAGGGCATGGGCCGCTTCGACGAACTGCTCGTGTTCGTCATTGCCCTCACGGTCGGCGTGATTCCCGAGGCCTTGCCGGTGGTTACGACCATGGCCCTGTCCAGCGGCGCCATGCGGTTGGCCAAGAAAGGCGTGGTGGTGAAACGCCTGACGGCCATCAACGACTTGGGCGGCATCGAAGTGTTATGCACGGACAAAACCGGTACGATCACGCGCAACGAGATGACCGTGGTGGGCCTGCGCGTGCCGCACGGGAAGGGGAACGGGAAAGCGAAGGCGCATCAGGAAGCGGAGTTGCTGCGCGCCGCCGTCCTGGGCGGAGAGCGGGTTGGCAACAAGGACGGGCGCGGCAATCCGTTCGACACGGCGCTGTGGGCGAAAGCCACGGCGGAGATGCAACGGGAGGCGGGGGACGTGCGCCTGCTGGGCGAAGCCCCGTTCGACCCGAACCGGCGCCGCAACGCGGTCGTGCTGCTCACGCCTGGGGGCGAGCGGCTGCTGGTCTCCCGCGGCGCCCCCGAAACCGTCGCCCCGCTGTGCGACGACGCGCCGGACGCCGAAACCCTCGCGGCCGCTCTCAAGGAGGAGGGCCGGGCAGGGAACCGCGTGTTGGCCGTGGCCGTCCGCACGGGCGTGCGCGGCGGCAGCCCCGCGCGCGAAGAACACGGGTTGCGTTGGCTGGGGCTGGTGGCGTTCCGGGACCCGCTTAAGCCCGACGCCGCCTCCGCGGTGTCCAAGGCCAAACGGCTGGGCGTCCGCATCAAGATCCTCACCGGCGACGCGGCGGACGTGGCGGGCGCCGTGGCGCACACGCTCAAGCTGGTGGACGACCCGGGCGAAGTGCTCACGGGCGCGGAATTCGCCGCGATGTCCCCGGCCCAGCAGCGCCGCGCGGTGGAACACCACCGGGTGTTCGCCCGCCTCGATCCGGCGCAGAAATTCGCCATCCTGGACCTGCTGAAGGAAAAGCACGCCGTCGGGTTCCTCGGCGACGGGTTCAACGACACGCCGGGGCTGAAGGTGGCCCACGCGGCCCTGGCCGTGCAGGGCGCCTCCGACGCCGCCAAGGACGTGGCCGACGTCATCCTGCTGAACAAGTCGCTGTCGGTGATCTGCGACGGCATCGAGGAAGGCCGGCGCATCGCGGCCAACGTCATTTCGTACCTGAAGATCACGCTGGCCTCGAACTTTGGCAACTTCTATTCGGTGGCCATCGCCTCGCTGTTCGTGGACTTCCTGCCGATGCTGCCCGCGCAGATCCTGCTGGTGAACCTGCTCACCGACATGCCGATGGTGGCCATCGCCGCCGACCGGCCCGATACCGAGGGCCTGCGCCGCCCGCACCGCGCGGATGCCAAGGAAGTGATCATCGCGGCCACGGTGTTCGGCACGGTCAGTTCCGTCTTCGACTTCGCCGCCTTCGCCTGGTTCCGCCAGCTGGGGGAGCAGGGGCTGCAAACGATGTGGTTCACGTTCAGCGTCATCACGGAACTCGCCCTGATTTATTCGCTGCGGACGCGCAAGCCGTTCTGGCGCGGCATGCGCTCGGCGCCCGTGCTGGTCGCCCTGACCGGGTTGGCCGCCGTGGTCGCGCTCGTGCTGCCGCAGGTCGCCGTCGGACGCGCGGCCTTCGGCTTCCTCCAGCCCACGGCCCTGCTGATCGGCCAGGTCTTCGCCCTGGCGGGCGCATATTTCCTGGTGACGGAATTCGTGAAGCGCCGGTTCAACGGAAGGAACAACGGCGGGAACCATGGACGCCATGCCGTGTAACGACGTTCGGCATTCCGCATAAAAACGCGCCCTTCATGGGTGCGTTTTTTTGTGGCCGACCGCGTGCGTTAGGACGCGGCGTTTATTCCCGCCAAACGGCCGGTGGCCCAGGAGGCCTGCAGGTTGAAGCCGCCGGTGAAGCCGTCCACGTCGAGGATTTCCCCGGCGAAGAATAGGCCGGGCGTGATCTTCGATTCCATCGTCGATGGGTCTACTTCCGTGAGGAACACGCCGCCCGCCGTGACGAATTCGTCCCCGGCGCCCCGCCCGACAACGTGCAGCGGGACCCCCTTCATCCAACGGGCGAGTTTGCGGACCTGTTCCTTGTTGGCGTCGCCCGCGTTCAGGCCGTCCATGCCAGCTTCGCGTTCCACCAGCTCCGCGAGAGACTTCGGCACGAACGCCGCCAGTACCGTGCGCACGGCCTTCTTCCCTTGGCCGCGCATCGCCTCGCGCAGGCGGGTTTCAAACGCGTCCGCGTCTTCGTCCGGGAACAGGTCGATGGACAGGGAAAGCGGTTGCGCCGGGCCGTACGGCCAGAAGGCCACGAGGCCGGAAACGGCGAAGACCGCCGGGCCGCTGACGCCCTTGTGCGTGAAGAGGAACGGGCCGGTCCACGAAGCGGGGTGGGAAGGAGTGGAAGGGTCTGAAGGGGAAGAAGAGAGCGGGTGGGCCGTGATGTGCGCGCGGGCGAACGAGAGCCCGGAGACCTCCTTCGGCCACGTCTCGCTCGTAAAGAACGAGTTCAAGCTCGGGGCCAGCGGGGTGACCGTGTGCCCGAGCGATTCCGCGAAGGCGTAGCCGTCGCCCTGGGAACCCGTGTGGCGGTACGCCTGCCCGCCGGTGGTGAGAATCAGGCGGTCGGCTTCCAGCGTGCCGCCGTCCTTGAACGTGATGGTGAACTCGTCGCCGCGTTTTGCGATGGACGCGGCGGAGTGGTTCAAGAGGAAGCGCATGCGCGGCCCGGCCTCCGCGAAGACGCGCTCGAAGGCCCGCACCACGTCGTGTCCGTCGTCCGAAACGGGGAAGGCGCGCAGGTCGTCCTCCACCTTGGTGGGTACGCCGTTGGCCTCGAACCAGGCCCGCACGGCCGCCGGCGGAAATTGATGGACGGCCGACGTCAAAAACTTCCCGCCGCGCGGATAGCGCGTGAGCACCTCGCGGACGTCGTCCAAGCCGGTGGTGAGATTGCACCGCCCGCCGCCGGAAATGACGACTTTCTTCCCAAGCGAGGGGTTGCGTTCGACAAGAACGACGTCGGCGTCCGGGTTTGTTTCCAGGGCGGAAGCCGCGGCCATCAGCCCGGCGGCTCCCCCGCCGATGATGGCGATGGTCATAGATTGGGATACACTGTGCCCGTTATGCCGCGCTTCGTCCACAACGGCCGCCAAATCGCCTGGGAATTCCGCCGCCACCGCCTGGCCCGCGGGATGAAATTGAAGGTGTACGCCGGCGGCCGCGTAGTGGTGACGTCCTCGCCGCGGTTCGGCAGCGAGGCGTCGGCCGAACGGCTGGTGCGCCGCCACGCCGATTGGCTCGCCGAGGCCGTGGAACGCGCGTCGGAGCAACCGGCCGCGCAACCGCTCCAAGGCCCGGCGGACGAATACAAGCGCTTCAAACGCGCGGCCCTGGCCGTGGCGCGGGAACGCGTGGACCGCTTCGCCCCGCGGCTCGGCGTCTCGCCCGGTCGCCTGTCCATCCGCAACCAAAAAACACGCTGGGGGAGCTGCTCCCGCCGCGGCGCGCTTTCCTTCCACTACAAAATCGCCCTCGTGCCCCGCCCGCTGGCCGACTACCTCGTGGTGCACGAACTGGCGCATCTGAAGCACTTCGACCACTCGCCGCGCTTCTGGGCCGCCGTCGCCTCGCTCATCCCCGACTACCGCCGCCTCCGCCGCCTGCTCACGCGGTACGGCCACGGGGAAGAGGATTAAAGACCGATTATTCCGGCTGCGCCGTTTGGGAGATGAAGAACGGGCCGCTGTAGGCGTAGAGAAGGGGCGTTCCGCCGACGAAACGGGACGGTTCCGCGCAGGCGAGCACCCAACGTTCTCCTTTGGAGACGGCGCCGTCCTTGTTTTCGTCCCCCATCAGGTACACGACGCGCGCACACGCCGGATCTTCGATGCGGACGTTTTCCAACCGGTCGTGCGTGGGGGACCAGACGCGGTAATACGTCGCGTAGGTCGGATGGGGTGCGGCTTCTCCCTCGGCCACGGCTTGCGTCCATTCGTCGGGCGGGAACGCCGACGTGAAGAAGAGGATGTTCGCCACCGGCTGCGCCTGCGGACGCATGTTCGAGGAGGTTGGCGTCGTCCGTTCTTCGATGCGGGCGATGAACAGGTCGACGGACGCGTCCGTGGACTCGCGCGTTTCCTCGGAGAACGTACCGGTGCCGTCGAACGCCCCGACGCACCAGAGGCCGCTGCCGTGCGCGCACGCCCAGGCGGTGTACAGCGGGGAGGTCGGCGTGACCGTGCCCGTACTCCCGGCCATCTGCATGGCCCAGACGACTTCGCCGTCCGTGCGGATTTTCGCCGCGAAGCCGTTGTGCGGCGCCGTGCCCGGCAGGACATGCATGCCGAACGTCCCCGGACTGATGAATCCGCCGCTGAGGTACAGGAACGAACCGTCCGTCGTTAAGGAGCGCGCCCAGACGTCCGCGTATGCGTTCGCCCAATCCACGCTGCCGTCCTGCGGGTTCAAGCGGGCAAGGAGGCTGTCGGCGGTTCCGACGACCTCGAACGTGCCTGCGCCGCCCAGGGCGATCGATTCTTGAAACCGCCCCGTCAGGTACAAACCGCCGTCCATCGGGAGCAAGGCGTACGGCGCGCCAAGGCCCGGGGAGCCGAAGACCTGTATCCATTCCAGGCCGAAATCCGCGTCCCATTTGCTGACGGCCCAGCTGTTTCCGCCGCCGTTTTCCGGAATGACGAGAGGGGTGCCGTCCATGCTGCCTGCCGTGCCTTGCGGGCCGTTCAAGATCCCGGCGAGATAAAACGCCCCGTCCGCGGCCACGAGGGCCATGCCTTCCTGCAGGCCGTCGTCCCGGTTGGTGATGCCGCCGAGATGCTTGGCGTAGGCCAGGGATCCGTCTGGTTCGTAGGCGATGGCACACCAGTCGCGGCCGGAGTTTGCCGGATCGTCGTGGATGGTGACGCCTTCGAACGTGGCGCCCGCGGTGCCGCGGTGGCAGGCGGCCGCCATGACGGCGCGACCCGACGGTTCCACGAGGAGCGAGCCGAACGTGTCGTTCAGGGAAGAACCGCCGCCACGCGCCCAAAGGAGGTTGCCGTTGGCGTCGTACTTGGCCACGAACAGGTCCGTGCCGCCGGCACTGGTCAACGTCGTGTCTTCGCCGAAATCAACCGTGCTTTCGAAGGCGCCCGCCAGGTACGGATTACCCGCCGCGTCCGCACGGACGTCGTAGGCGGCCACGCCGATGCCGGAGGTGGTGCCGTCGGACATGATCGTCCGGACCCAGAGCAGCGTTTGGTCGGGCGCGTACTTGGCGAGAAACGCGTTCGGAAATTCCTCCGCCCCCGTCACTTCGGTACCGTCAAGGTCGAGCAGGCCGCGGAACGAACCGGCAACGTACATGGTCCCGTCCGGCAAGCGGACGACGTCGCGCGCGAAATCCACGCCCGGCCCGCCCGCGGTGATGACGGCGGTGATGGTTGGCCGGCTGGCCGCCTGTAACAGCAGGGGGATGAGCAGGGCGAAGCAGAAGATCGCGGCGAAGCCGGCGGCGATGGCGCACCATTTGTGGTGCGCGTGCGGCGCGGGTTGTCGGGCGGCGGAACGTTTGGCGGGACGTGTGCTCATAGGGGGAGAATTTCTCCCAGTATACCAGTTCCAAACGAAAACGGACGCCCGAAGGCGTCCGTTGTTTCCGCGGTTAAATTCCCATGCCGCCGTAGAACTTGCGGGGACCTTTGCCGCGGCGTTGGCCGCCGGAGAACTGGTCCTCGTGCAGGTCCATTTTGGGCGGGCCGCGGCGCTTGCCGCGGGGGCCGCCTTTGCGGTCGCGGCTGCCAGCGCCCGCCGTGCTGCGGGAGCCGCCGCCGTAGGAGCGGCGTTCGCCGGGCAACGGGGGGCGGCTGGAGCCGGTCGTACGGGCACCCTCTCGGGCACCGCCGCGGGACGCGCCCGCACCCGTCGTCGGAGCGGCGTCGTCACGGTCGTCGCGCGCACCCTGGCGGGTGCCGGAGGAACCGGTGGAACGGCCGTAGCCGCCCCGTCCGCCGCTGGGCGCCGTGCGGGAACTCCCGCCACGCCCGCCGGAGCGGGAACCGCCCTGGGAACGGCCGCCGCCCGTGCGGAAGCGGTCGCGCGGGCTCGGCTCGTCGGGGATGTGGCCCACGGCGCGCGCCACCGGCAGGTCGCCCGGCAGGGGCTTCACCGGAATCTGGCGGCGCACCAGGCGCTCAATCGCCTTCACGTCCGGCTTCTGGTCCGGCATGGCGAAGGAAATGGCCTTGCCCGTGCGGCCGGCGCGGCCCGTGCGGCCGATGCGGTGCACGTAGTCGTCGCTCTGGTCCGGCAGGTCGAAGTTCACCACCAGCTCGATGCCGGTCACGTCGATGCCGCGCGCGGCGATGTCCGTGGCGATCAGCACGCGGTACTTGCCGCGCTTGAAGCCGTCCAGGGCGTCGCGGCGCTGCGCCAGCGAGCGGTCCGAATGGATGTCCGCTGCCGCGTGGCCCATCATCTTCACCAGGCGGGCGAGCTTGCGCGCGCCGAACTTGGTGCGGCTGAACACGAGCACGGGGCCCTTGTATTCGGCCAGGATTTTTTCGAGCAGGCGCGCCTTATCGGCCTTGTGGACGAAGAAAATCTCCTGTTCCACGCGCTCGGCGGTGGTGCCCGGGGGCACGACCTCGATGCGCACCGGAATCTGCATGTACTGGCTCACGATGCGGGTGATTTCCTCCGGCATGGTGGCCGAGAACAGCATGGTCTGCCGTTCCGACGGGACGTTCTCCAAAATGCGGTTGATCTGCGGCGCGAAGCCCATGTCGAGCATGCGGTCCGCTTCGTCCAGGACCAGCACCGACACGTCCTTCAACGTGACCGTCTTTTGGTCCAGGTGGTCGATCAGGCGGCCCGGCGTGGCCACGATCACGTGCGGCTTCTTTTGGATCATGTCCTTCTGGCGGTTCATGCTGGCGCCGCCGATGAGCACCGCCGTCCGCAGGCCGATCACGCGGCCGATCTTCTGCAGGGTTTCTTCCACCTGCAACGCGAGTTCGCGGGTGGGGAGCATGATCAAGCCCTTGCCCTTCACCGCGGCGAGGCGCTGCAGCATGGGAATGGAGAAGGCGAGCGTCTTGCCGGTGCCCGTCTGGGCGATGCCGATGACGTCCTTGCCGCCGATGGCCACGGGAATGGCCTGGTGCTGGATGGGCGTGGGGACTTCATACTTGGCCTTTTGTAGCGCGTCCATCAGCTTCGGCGCGATGCCGAGGCCGAAGAACGACGGCTGCTGGGCCGCCACGGGGGCGGCGTTGGTTTCGGTCTTCTGGGGGTCCGTCATAGAAACGAAAAACGCGAGAGTGGCGCCCATACTCTTGGCGCCGACGCAATTAGATGCCGCTTCCGGGAAGGAAGCGTTGACCCGATTCGGAGTCGCATCGATGCGTATCTCTCGCGATTCAGGTCCTGGCGGCCGAGCAACGCTCGAGGCCGACGGAGTAACGGGGGAAGGATAGCAGGAACGGGCCGGATTGTCAATGGGAGCGCGCACAAAAACACCCCTCGCGGGGTGTTTTTTGCTCGGCGCGTATTAGGCGCGCGGAGCCATCGGCTTGGCCTCGTTGACGACGATGGCGCGGCCTCCCATGGAGGAGCCGTCAAACATCTTGACGGCGTTTTCCATGTCTTCTTGCGTGGCGAACTCGACGAAGCCGAAACCGCGGGAGCGGCCGGTCATCTTGTCCATGATCACGCGGGCCGACGTCACGCTGCCCGCGCCGGCGAAGTGCGCGGCGAGTTCCTCGTCCGTGGTGGAATAAGGCAGGCTGCCGACGAACACTTTGAACTGGGCGTCCATAAGGGCGGTGCAATGCACCGAAGAAAAGAATGAGCCCTTTCCTTCAATTCCGCGGGAACGCTTCCTTGCAGGAACAGGTTGCTCAAAGGATAGCAGACGCACGGGCGGCAGGGAAAGGGAAGCGGCGGATGTTATCCACATCCCCGGACCGGCCCCGCGCCCGCCGGGATTTTTTGACACTGGAACGGAATAGAATGCCGTGCTATGCTCTTGGGGCTTTTTTCCACCCCTCTATGCTCGGATACACGTGGCGCATGCGGCTGTTGGTCGCCGGCGTCACCCTTGCCGTCATTGCCGTCTTCGGTGTGACCGGGTACGTCGTCGGGACGTACATGGGCCACCCGCGGGTAGCCGCCTTGTCAGGCGTGCTCGTTTCCTTCGTCGTTACCCAGCCGTTCCTGCTCTTCCTCCTGTTCCGGCGGATGGCGCGGGTGCCGCCTGAACGCAAGGTTGACCTCTTCAAGCAATAACTATGGACGTTTCCTTACCGTCGGACGTGCTGTTCACCCTCGGGCCGC
The DNA here is from genome assembly GCA_964499955.1 of uncultured Gammaproteobacteria bacterium. Taxonomy (GTDB): domain Bacteria; phylum Patescibacteriota; class Patescibacteriia; order UBA9934; family GWF2-40-263; genus JAJYIV01. The sequence goes on along the minus strand of CAZCMI010000012.1, from coordinate 8,371 downwards.
TGCGCGTCAGCAACGCCGTGTTCGCGGCCTACGCCATCACCGCGGGATTCATCCTGGTCGCTTTGGCGGCCCGCGGACGCCTGCGCGTGGTGCCGGGGCGCGTGCAAGCCGCGTTCGAGATGCTGTTCGACTTCCTCTTCAGCCAGTTCGCGCGGGCCTTCGGCTCCGAAGAGCGCGCGCGCCGCTTCGTCCCGCTGCTGATGTCGCTGTTCCTCTTCATCCTCGTGGCCAACCAGTTCACGCTGGTGCCGTTCGTCAGCTCGCTGGTGGCGGAAGGGGCGCCGGTCTTCCGCACGCCCACCACGGACTGGTCCGGCACGCTCGCCCTGGCCCTGGTGACCATCGGGTCGGCGCAGGTCCTGTCCTTCGCCATCTCGCCCCTCGGGCACGTCGGGCAGTACCTCCGCTTGGGGCCGCTGTTGAAGGCCCGATCCTTCGGCGACGTCGCCAACGGGTTGCTGCAGGCGTTCCTCGGCCTGCTGGACATCGTCGGGGAGCTGGCCAAGGTCGTGTCGTTGTCCGCCCGTTTGTTCGGCAATATCTTCGCCGGGGAGGTGATGGTGGCGGTCATCGCGGCCCTGGCCGTGTGGACCCAGTTCCTCGTGCCGATGCCGTTCATGTTCCTGTCGATCTTTTCCGGGCTGATCCAGGCCTTCGTGTTCACCCTGCTGGCCACGCAGTTCATCGCCATGAGCGTCGCCTCCCGCGGGCACCCGCAGGAAGCATCCACAGGGTCCGCGTAACGGACCCATTGATGGAAAACCAGGACGCGCGTATAATCCGCCTCGCTTTCTTAACCCCCTCTCTTTTTTCCTCATCGTATGGATCTCGATTCCATCAAAGTCATTTCCGCCGCCATCTGCATGGGTATCGGCACCATCGGGACGGCCATCGCCGACGGTTGGGTCGCCAGCAAGGCCATGGAAGCCATCGGCCGCAACCCCTCCGTGTCCGACAAAATCGCCCCGAACATGATCGTGGGCATGGCCATTTGCGAATCCACCGCCATTTACGCCCTGGTGGTTTCCCTGATCATTCTCTTCGCCGTCTAATTCGTTCCCGCGTTCCCACGCGCCCGGTATGGATGCGTTCCAACGACTCGGTATTGATCTGCACAGCTTGCTGCTGTACGTCGTGAATTTCGGCCTCCTGGCCTTCATTCTCGGCCGTTTGTTGTACAAGCCGCTGCTGCGCGTCTTGGACGAGCGCCGCGACACGATCAAGGGCAACCTGCGTGAAGCGGAGGAACTGCGCGCCGCCCTGGACCGGGAACGCGCGGAGCGGAAGGAAGAAGCCGAGCGCATGCTCGCCCAGATCCGGGAAGAGCAGGCCCGCGCCCGCGCCGAGGCGGAAGCCAAGGCCGCCGCGCTGCTCGCCCAGGCCGACGTGCGCCGGGAGGAAATGATGCGGGAAGCCAAGGAGCTGATCGCCGGGATGCGCGCCCGCGTCTACGCCGACGTGCGGGACGACGTGGCGGCGCGGCTCGAAGCGGCCCTGTTCGCCGTCGTGGGGAAGAAGACCCGCGTGGACGCCAAGGCCCTGCTGGACGCCGCCGAACCGACCCAAACGCCCTCCGTATGATCCAGACCCTGTTCGTCTCCCTGCTGCGCGACGCCGCTCGCGCGGGCGAGGGAGACCCCCTGCCTGACGACCACCCTGCCGCGTTTTTGCGCGGACGGCCGGCCGCGGAGATCCGCGCCGAGTTGACGGACGCCCTGCGGCGCCTGCATACCGGCGCCTTGGGTCCCGTGCGGCCGCGCGTGGGCCGCGCCACCGAGGAATTGGCGGTCGCCTTCGGCCTGCCGCGCACCGCGCACGCGCCCCGTTCGGCGCTGGCGGCGCTGCGTCCCGACTCGCTCGGTTCCATGCTGCGCCCCGCCGCCGGGGACCGCATGCAGACGACCGGCGTGCTGGCCCGGTTCTTCAACGATTTGCGCGGCGTCGTCCAAGGCGTGGAACATGCCGGGGATGCCCCGTGCGCCTTGGAACAAGCCTTCACCGCCTTCCTGTCCCGTTCCTTCGCCGGTGCCTTGGACGCGGCCCGCGAGGGCGCGCCGGCCTCCGTCCGGATGCCGAACACGCACCTGGGCGAAGCCGCGGACGGGTACCTGACCTTTTCGATCCGCGCCGGTTCCGCCTTGGCCGCCGTGGACGCCTTCTTGTCCGCGCGCCGCCTGCCCGTGATGACGGTGCAGACGCCCGCGCCGCTTTCCGCCGAACGCCGCGCCGCCCTGCGCGCCGCCGCGCCGGAAGGCACCCACGTGCGGTTCGCCTGCGACCCGCGGGTGGACGTGCCGTTCCGCCTCTTCCATGCCGGCCGCGCCATCGCCGCGCGCCGCGCTTGATCTCCGCGCCCCTCCTATGAAACGCGACGATTCCATCAAACCGTTCCTCGCCGCCGTGGACGAGGCGCTTGCCCGCGTGTCCGCGGGCGACGCGGCCGAAGGCGCCCCGCGCGCCGGCCTCATCCGTTCCGTGCGCGACGGCATCATCGACATCCAGGGCCTGCCGGGCCTGCGCATCGGCGAAGTGGTCCGCGTGCCGTGGACCGGCGCCGAAGCCCTGGTGCTGCAAGTGGAGCGCGACGGCGCCCTGGCCGTGCTCATGCACGCCGGCAACACCGTCACCGAAGGCATGGCCGCCGAAGCCACCGGCGATATTTTGGCGATCAACGCCCACGCGTCCATTTTGGGCCGCGTCGTGGACCCGCTCGGCCGCCCGCTGGACCGCGACGAAGCCATAAAAGAAGGGAAGGCCATGCAGCTGGAGCGCGTCGCTCCCGGCGTGATGACCCGCCAGTCCGTCAGCGTGCCGATGCAAACCGGCATTTTGGCCGTGGACGCCCTCATTCCCGTGGGCCGCGGCCAGCGCGAACTCATCATCGGCGACCGCCAAACCGGCAAAACCACCATCGCGCTGGACACCATCCTGAACCAAAAGGACCAGGACGTTATTTGCGTGTACGTGGCCATCGGCCAGCGTGAAGCCAAGGTCGCCAACGTGGTGGAAACCTTGCGCGCGGGCGGCGCCCTGCCGTACACCGTCGTGGTGTCCGCCGGCGCCTCCGCCCCGGCCATGTTGCAGTTCCTCGCCCCGTACGCGGGCGCGGCCATCGGCGAATACTTCATGGAGCAGGGCAAGGACGTGCTCATCATCTACGACGATTTGACCAAGCACGCCGTGGCCTACCGCGAAGCGTCCCTGCTGCTCCGCCGCCCCCCGGGCCGCGAAGCGTACCCGGGCGACGTGTTCTACATCCACTCCCGCCTGCTGGAACGCGCCGCGCGCCTGAACAAGGACAACGGCGGCGGCTCCATGACGGCCCTGCCGATCATCGAAACCCAGGCCGGCGACGTGTCCGCCTACATCCCGACCAACGTCATTTCCATCACCGACGGGCAGATCTTCTTGGAATCCTCGCTGTTCTACCGCGGCATCCGCCCGGCCATCAACGTGGGCATTTCCGTGTCCCGCGTGGGCGGCGCGGCGCAAACCAAGGTGATGAAGAAAGTCGCCGGCAGCGCCAAGCTCGACTTGGCCCAGTACGACGAACTCGCCGCTTTCTCCCAGTTCTCCAGCGAACTGGACGCCTCCACGAAAAAGCAGCTCGCCCGCGGCGAACGCATGGTCGAGGCCTTCAAGCAGAAGGCCGGACGCCCGTACCGCCTGTGGCAGGAAGTCGTGGTCTTGTGGGCCGCCACCAAGGGCCATTTGGACGCCGTGGCGAAGGAAGACGTCCAGGCGAAGTTGGAAGCCCTGATGGCCGACGTCGAAGCCCGCCGTTCGGACCTCGTGGCCGCCATCGAGAAAGAACAGGCCTTGACGGACGACATCGCCGCGCAGCTCGAGGAAGCCGCCGTTTCCTTCTTCGCCGCCACCGCGTAACCACATGAACCTCGTCGAGATTCGAAAAAAGATCGCGTCCACGCGCAACACCCGCAAAATCACCCAGGCCCTGCGGTTGGTTGCGGCCAACAAAATGCGTCGCTTCCAGCGCAAGGCCGAAAGCACGCGCGCGTTCTCCTGGTCCCTGCTGGAAGGCATGCACCAGGCGCGCATGGAACACATGCCCTACGCCCAGCCGCGCGAGAAAGGCAAAACGTTGTTCATCATCGTGACGTCGGACAAGGGCCTGTGCGGGGCGCTCAACGCGCGCCTGCTGCGCTTGGTGCTGCAGTCGCCGAAGTGGAACGCGCTGCCGCCGGAGGACCGCCTCGTGCTGACGGTGGGGCGCAAGAGCGCCGAAGCCGCCCGCCGCCTGGGCTGGAACTCGGCCGGCGCGTTCGAAGGCGTGAAGGAAGACCTGACGCCCTTGGACGCCCTGCCGATCGTGGACCGCGTCCTGGCCTTGTGGAACGACGGGACGGTGCGCGAAGCCGTCCTGGTTTCACCGCATTACGTGAACGCCTTCACGGCGTATCCGACGGAAAAAACCTACCTGCCGTTTTCCGAGGCCATGGCGCGTTCCCACCTGCGGTGGCGGGACCCCGAAACCGCGGACCGCAACGACCCCGAGGCCTCCGTGCCCGCGCCGCACGCCCACGCCGCGTCGGACCTGATCTTCCAGGAGCCGTCGCCGGAACGCGTGCGCCAGGCGCTGGCCGACCAACTCATCCAGGCCATGTTCCTGCAGGCCTTCTATGAACTGAAGGCGTCGGAATACTCCAGCCGCATGGTTTCCATGAAGAAGGCCACCGAGGCCGCGGACGACATGATCCGCTCGCTGACGCTCTCCTACCACAAGGCCCGCCAAGCGGCCATCACCCAATCCCTCGCCGAGCTCGCCGCCGCGGGCCAGGCCGTCACCTAATATGGCTTCCTCTTCCTCCGCCAAATCCGCCCCCGCCCGCAGCAAGCAGGCGCCGTCCGCCTCTGCCGCCGCGGACGCGCCCGAAACGGGCGTCATCGTGCGCATCGCCGGCGTCGTCGTGGACGTCGCCTTCGACGGCCGCGTGCCGGAACGCTACGCCGCCCTCCGCGTGGAGAGCGAACCGCCGGTCGTCTTGGAAGTGCAGGCCCACGTCGGCGACGGCGTCGTGCGCGCCGTGGCCATGTCCACCACGGACGGGCTGGCCGCCGGCATGGCCGTCACGGACACCGGCGCCCCCATTTCCACGCCCGTCGGCGAGGCCGTGCTGGGCCGCGTCTTGGACGTGACCGGCAACCCCATCGACGACGGCAAACCGTTCGGCCCCAAGGTCGAACGCCGCCCCATCCACGCCACGCCGCCCGCCTTCCGCGACCAAAGCGGCACGGTGGAACCCCTCGAAACCGGCATCAAGGTCGTGGACCTGCTGGTGCCGTTCATGAAAGGCGGCAAGATCGCCCTTTTCGGCGGCGCCGGGGTGGGGAAGACCGTCATCATGCAGGAACTGATCCACAACGTCGCCATGGCGCACGGCGGGTATTCGGTGTTCGCCGGCGTGGGGGAACGCACCCGCGAAGGCAACGACCTCATCCACGAAATGCGCGAATCCGGCGTCATGGACAAGGTCGCCATGGTCTTCGGCCAGATGAACGAGCCGCCGGGCGCCCGCCTGCGCGTGGGCTTCACCGGGCTGACCATCGCCGAGACCTTCCGCGACCAGGGCAAGGACATCCTGATGTTCATCGACAACATCTTCCGCTTCACCCAGGCTGGCGCGGAAGTGTCCGCCCTGTTGGGCCGCCTGCCGTCCGCCGTGGGCTACCAGCCCACCTTGGCCACGGAAATGGCCCAGCTCCAGGAACGTATTACTACCACCAAAACTGGTTCCATCACCTCCGTGCAGGCTGTGTACGTGCCGGCCGACGACCTCACCGACCCGGCCCCGGCCACCACGTTCGCCCACTTGGACGCCACCATCGTGCTGTCCCGCAAGCAGGCGTCGATGGGCCTGTACCCGGCCGTGGACCCGCTGGACTCGAACTCCCTCATCTTGAAGGAAGAGGTCGTGGGCAAGGACCATTACGAAGCCGCCACTGGCGTGCAGCGCCTGCTGCAGCGCTACAAGGAATTGCAGGACATCATCGCCATCCTGGGCATGGACGAATTGTCCGACGACGACAAGCTCGCCGTGACCCGCGCCCGCAAGGTGCAGAAGTTCCTCACGCAGAACTTCTTCGTGGCGGAACAGTTCACTGGCACGCCGGGGCAGTTCGTGGCCCGCGCGGACACCGTGCGCGGCTTCAAGGCCATCCTGGCCGGCGAGCTGGACCACGTGGCCGAGCAGCACTTCTACATGGCCGGCGGCATCGAAGACGTGTTGGAACGCCACGCCAAGGAGCCGTCGTAATCGATACCTGACCGCCCGCCGCTTCCTATGCCTGGATTCTCCCTCACCGTCCGCACGCCGGACCGCGTCCTGTTCGACGGGCCGGCCGACCTCGTCCGTCTTTCCACCGAGGAAGGCGAGGTTGAGGTGCATCCCAACCACGCCGACCTGCAGGGCGTGGTGGGGTTTTCGCGCGTCGTGGTGAAGCACGACGGCCACGAGGAAGACTTTGTGGTGCGGCACGGCATGCTGTTCGTGGACGGGGAAGCGAACTCCGTGCGCGTGTCCGCCTTCGACGGGGAACTGGTGGCCGAAATGGACGTCGGGTCGGCGCGGTCCGTGCTGGAAACCATCCGGGCGCGCCTGGCGGAGGGGAAGGACCTGTCCGACCTCGCCATCCGGTTCCTGGAAGACCAGCGCCTCTCCATGGAAAAGCACATCGAACACGCGTCTGCCCACCCGGGCCACGCGGAAGAGCGTCCCTGACGGGGCGCTTTTTGTTCCCCCGCGTCCCGCGTTTGAGTCGTGGGGGAGGGGGTAGTAGAATACCCGCGTAAATGACCAAGGCGCCTATGAATCTGTCCCGCATCCTGATTTACGTGCTGCTCATCGTAGCGTTCGTTGCCGCCGCCTTGGCCTATCCCTTGCTGCCGGAGCAGGTTGCCTCGCATTGGAATGCCGCCGGGGAAGCTGACGGATACATGGGCAAGTTCTGGGGTGCGTTTTTGTTCCCGCTGCTGATGGCGGGGTTCGCCTTGCTGTACGTCGTCATTCCGCGCATCGACCCGCTCAAGGCCAACATCGAGACCTTCCGCAAATCCTACGACGCCCTGTGGGCCGTGCTGATGGCCTTCTTCGCATACATGTTCGGCGTGACCCTGGCGTGGAACCTGGGTGCGCGCTTCAACTTCACCTTCGCCGTTGTGCCGGCCGTGTCGGCGCTGGTCTACGCCCTCGGCGTGCTGGTGGGGAAGGCGAAGCGCAACTGGTTCGTGGGCATCCGCACGCCGTGGACCCTCTCCAGCGACGCCGTGTGGGACAAGACGCACAAGCTGGGCGGCACCCTGTTCAAAATCGCCGCCGTCTTCCCGCTGGCGGCCCTGGTCCTCAAAAACGAATGGCTGGTGGCCGCGTTCGTCACGGGCCCCGTGCTGTTCGTTGCCGTGGTCGTCGTCGTGTATTCCTACGTCGTCCACCGGTCCGTCGCGCAGGCGGAACAGAGCAAAGGAACGCGCCGCCCTTGATCGGGGCGGCGTTTTCGGTTATGCTCGGCCCTCATTGCATACCCGTATGCCTTCCATCCCGCTGTCCCGCACCGAGCGCATCAAGGAACTCTTCCCGCACGAGCCGGCTTTTCGTTTGAAACAGGCGGAGGAGGCCTTGTTTGCGCCGGGGGTGAACGGTTGGGAAGACGCGCGGACGCTCCCGAAGGCCATGCGCGAAACCCTGGCGGCGGAGGTCCCGTGGCTGTTCGTGAAGGAAGTGACGGTGTTGCAGAGCATCAAGAAAGATACGTTCAAGGCCGTGGTGGAAGTGGCTGCCGCGGCTGGAACTGCCGTTGGCAAAGAAGGCGGCGACCGCGTCGAAACCGTCCTGATGCAAAACGCCCGTGATCAGTGGACGGTCTGCGTGTCCTCCCAGGTGGGCTGCGCCATGCGCTGCGCGTTCTGCGCCACGGGGAAAATGGGCCTGACCCGTTCGCTCTCCGCCGACGAAATCGTGGATCAAATCCGCTTCTGGCGGGGATTTTTGGCGAAGCGGCCGGAACGGCAACCGCGCATTTCCAACGTCGTCTTCATGGGCATGGGCGAGCCCTTGGCGAACTACGAAAACGTGAAGGCGTCGCTGCGCGCGCTGCTGGCGCGCACGGACATCGGCCCGACCCACATCACCGTCTCCACCGTCGGCGTGCTGCCGCGCCTGGAACAGCTGCTCACGGACGCCGAATGGCCGCACGTGCGCCTGGCCGTCTCCCTGCACAGCGCGGACCCGAAGACCCGCAAGGAAATCGTCCCGACGTCCTACGACGACTTCCTGCCGAAACTCCTGGCCTGGACGCGGAAGTACCTCGAGGTGCTGGGCAACCGCCGCCACCATCTCACCTTCGAATACGTCAT
>CAZCMI010000011.1:951-29295 GCA_964499955.1 uncultured Gammaproteobacteria bacterium | reverse complement strand
CACTTTGCGCGCGCCGGCTTCCAGGTGCTTGGACGCGCCCGCCTGGTCCGTGAACCGGCCGGTGGATTCGATCACGACGTCGATCTTGTTTTCCTTCCACGGCAGGTTGGCCGGGTCGGTTTCGGCCACGACCTTGATTTTCTTCCCGTCCACGATGAGATGGTGCGCGTCAGCCGACACCTCGTGCGGCCAGGTGCCGAAGACGGAATCGTATTTCAGCAGGTGGGCCAGGATTTTGGGTTCCGTCAGGTCGTTGACGGCGACGAATTGGACGTCCGGGCGGTCCCAGCCGGCCTTGAACACCGTGCGGCCGATGCGGCCGAATCCGTTGATGGCAACGCGGAGCATAGCAAAAGGAGGGTGTGGATGAATTCGCGGCAATCGCCAGGATTGTAGCACCTTGGACGAGGTTCCGAAACCGCCGCCAGCCGCACGTCCGCGGCCGGCTACGGCGCCAACGGCACGGCGTAAAAGACGTTCGGTACGGGGAGGAACGACGGGATCGTTTCGAGAGAAGCGCCGGGCGCGGACGGGCGCAAAACGGCGCCGGTAGAAGAACCGCCGTCCATGTTCAAAACGTCGGCCCATTCAATCGGCAGGTGCGCCAGCCCTTCGGACAACTGGTACAGGGTGGCGGAGCGGTCCGGCATGATGCCGACGTAGGCGTTCCCTTCCCCGTCCGTGCCGAAGAGCGTCCGGCGGGCCGCCAAGCCGCTGTCGCTTGTGACGGCCGGTTGCCCCGCGCGGATCAATACGGGATAACTTTGCACGACGTCCTGGCCCAGCGCGCCGGCTTCCTCTATGCCGATCTCCTGCATGGACGGCGCGTCGCCAAACAGCAAGAAGGCCGAACGGTCTGGGTCGAACGCGCGCTCGCCGACCCGTTCGCCGCCCGCGCGCAGATAGCCGGACGGCGTGCCGTCCTCGTGGAAATACCCGCCGTTCGCCACGAACACGGCCTCCGGCAAGGCGTTGGCCCATTCCGCCATGCTCCGGAACGGTCCGGCGGCTGCATGCCACGCGAACCGACCTGCTTCAAACCGGTACAGCAACAAACGCGCCTCCGTACCCGGCAGGACACCCTCCCACCGTTCCACGCCGGGCGCGACCTCCGTCCACGATTCCGACGGCACGGACGGAACGACAGACGGCAGTCCCTCAACCGACGGCGGCGGAACAAACGGTTCCGGCACGGCGGGAGGCAGCAGCGCGCAGCCCGCGGCCACGGACGCGAAGAACACACAAATGGCGGCCAACCGGACGAAACGCATAGGTTCCCAGTATACGTCCCAACGACAAAAACGACACCCCTTGCGGGATGCCGTTTTCTTGGCGTTCGTTTCGGTTAGATGGAGAACCGCGCGAAGCGGCGGATCTGCATGTTTTCGCCGATGGAGGAGATCGCCGCCTTCAACAGCTGGTCGACGGTCTTTTCGTCGTCCTTCACGAAGGCCTGTTCAAGCAGGCAGACTTCGGAGAAGTACTTGGCCATCTTGCCGTCGACGATCTTTTCCACGATGTCGTCCGGCTTGCCCTGCACTTCCTCCTTGAACATCATGCGCTGCTTTTCCACGACCTCGGGCGGGACGTCCTCGCGGCGGACGTACAGCGGGTCGGTGGCGGCTACGTGCATGGCCACGTCCTTGCACAACTCCGTGAAGGCGTCGTTGCGCGCCACGAAGTCGGTTTCGCAGAGGATTTCCACCAAGGCGCCCATCTTGCCGCTGGCGTGGACGTAGGCGTACACGCGGCCCTCGCTGGTCGCGCGGTCGCCTTTCTTTTCCGCCTTGGCGAGACCCTTCTTGCGGAGGGTGTCCGTGGCGGCGGCGAGGTCGCCGTTCGCCTCTTCCAACGCCCGTTTGGCGTCCATCATGCCCGCGCCGGTCATTTCCCGCAGCTGGGCGACGGTTTTCGCGTCAATGGCCATAGGTGGTGCCGTTAAGGGGAATAAGCGCGCGGACGGGCTACGCCGCCTTCGCAGGGGACGGGGCGGCTTTGGCCGCGGTGGCCTTGCGTTCGGCGGCCAGCGTGGCGGCCTGGCCCACGCCTTCCTTGATGGCCGCGGCGGCGAGGTTCGCCACCAATTCGACGGACTTCACGGCGTCGTCGTTGCCCGGGATCACGTAGTCCACGGGGGCCGGGTTCACGTTGGTGTCGCACAGCGCGACCACCTTCATGCCGACGCTCTTGGCCTCCTCGATGGCCGTCTTCTCGTTGCGCACGTCGAAGGCCAGCATGGCCTCGGGCACGGCTTCGAGCTGGGCGATGCCGCCGAGCTTCTTGGACATTTCTTCGATCTGGCGGGTGATCATCAGCTGCTCGCGCTTGGTGTACTTGCGCAGCTCGCCCTTGTCGCGCTGGTCCTTGAGGGACTGGAGTTCCTTGATGGAACGCTTGATCTGCGGGTAGTTGGTCAAGGTGCCGCCGAGCCAGCGGCCCGTGACGTACGGCATGCCGCAGGCTTCGGCCGCGGCCTGCACCACCGGCTGGGCCTGGCGCTTGGTGCCGACGAACAGCACCTTGCCGCCGCGCGCGACCACGCCCTTCATGTATTCCAGGGCGGCCGGGAGCATCTCCTCGGTCTTTTCCAAGTCCACGATGTGGATGCCCTGGCGTTCCCCGTGGATGAACGGGGCCATCTTGGGGTGCCAGTGGGAAGCCACGTGGCCGAAATGCATGCCCGACGCGAGCATGTCCTTGAGGGACGGAAGTTTCATACGATCGATCCTTTTATCTGCGGCGGCGCAGGGACCCGCCCCGGTTCGGCCGGGGAGGAAGGGGTGTGCGTGGATCCGCCTGATGGGATTAAAACGGCCTGAAGGCCGACGTGCGCGAGTATAGGGGAAGGAGGGCGTCGGGTCAACCCCACTACGAAATACGGGTGGAATGGAAACGGAAGTTCACGTAGGATGAAGAACGTATGGCATATCCACGAGTACTATTCCGATACAGCTCCGTCTACGACGACCAATGGCGTTTTTACGCGGTTCAATCCGGTGCAAACACGTATCCCCGTACAGAAAAAGTGCGTTCATTTTTAGATCGCCTGGAACAGGAATGGCGGGTACATGAAGATGTCGTATTTTCCAGCATTGCCAAGAACAGTGGAATTCCTTGGGAAACAATAGAACATACATGCTATGTCGTTGGGTCGGCCGCGCCATTTTCCGATCCACTAACCCTGCCGGTGTTTTCAGACGAAGCGCCGATTGATTATGCCGCCGACGTCCTTACGCATGAATTGATTCACCGGAATTTGCTTGAATCGTCTTTCGTTGGAAAATGGGATGGTGTCATGAATCGATTGCGCGGAGATTTTCCAGATGCATCTGAAAACACTCTTGTGCATGTCATAGTGCACGCGATTCATTGGCGCGTATTTCTCGAAGTTTTTTCCGCGAACCGCCTTGAGCGCGAACGCCGAGTGATGGCTAAAAACGCGGACTATCAGCGTTCATGGGATATTGTTGAATCAGTTGGAGCGGAGCGTGTTATTCGAATGTATTTGCACAACGAACGCACGTAATAAAAAAGCGGTGCCAGGTCGACTTGGCACCGCACGAGGCAGCTACTTGCTGCAGTTGCAGCCAGTGTGGCCGCACGACGAGTCCAGGGCCAGCTTCGAGGACCGCATACCGCCATCCGCGCCCACCGTACTTGGCAGAGGCACGCTCGTAGTCCGCAGAGATCACGAGGAAGAGTGGGCCGTCAACGCAAGCAACGTGGTCAATGAACACTTCCGCCACATGCCGAGCGGGGATGGTGCGGCCGTCTAACGTCTGATAGCTCTCACCGTCCCGCCTAATTACATGGATGCCGCACGGATAAAGAGCGCCGCCGGATGGAACGGTTCGATGACGTCCGAACGTGCCTGCAGCGATGTGCACCAGTGAACGAACATGCATTTCTGGCACGTCCCGTTGGTCGAATATCCTTACCGATCGACGCTCTGCCAGCAAGCGGATCAACGGGGAATCCCCGGTCACCTGCCCAACGGTATCCTTCGTTTTGCAGGCAAGCTTATGCAAATCTTCTGCCGTCCTCGGGGACAGCGGGATTTCGCTGGGATTGCATGCGGCTGCCTCTGCCGTCCACGCAAGGCGACGATTAGTCGTCACCAAATTGAGTTCATGCAGCCCAAGAAGCAAGTTGTCGGACGCCTGAGTTTCGATTCCGAAACGCACACGAAGTTCCGAGCGAATGGAACGCACGCTCTTCAAATGCCCCTTTTGAAGCACATAAAGAACGGCCTTAGCATACGCACCCTCAATGACACAATTGGTCGCAAAGGCCGTATCAGTGATCAACGTATCCGTCTTATACCGAATCCGCTGTGCGAGAACAATGATGCGCTCATCGTTGTCTAACATGTTCTACTCCGTTTTGAAGGTTCGACCGCGTCATTGCAGTATTTCCATCTATAACACTATTCAATATTTGTCAAAGGCAATGTGCGAATCGACACACGTCATTCTCTTGCTCATCGAATGAACATCGCGTCGCCGAAGGAATAGAAACGGTACTCCTGGCGCACGGCTTCTTCGTAGGCAGCCAGGACGTGCTCGCGGCCGGCGAAGGCGGAAACGAGCACCAACAGCGTGGACTTGGGCAGGTGGAAGTTGGTGACGAGCGCGTCCACGACCTGGAAGGCGAACCCGGGCGTGATGAACAGGTTGACGTCGCCGGTGAAGCCGTCTGTGGGAAGCGGGCCGGCGGACGGGTCCGCGACGGGCGCAGCAGCGGACGCAGCGACCCCTTCCAACGCGCGCACGGTGGTAGTCCCCACGGCGATCACACGCCGCCCTTCCCGCTTGGCCGCGTTGACGCGCGCGGCCGTCTCCCGTTCGATTTCCACCCATTCCGCGTGCATCTCGTGTTCCTCCAGGGTGTCGGACTTCACCGGGCGGAACGTGCCCAACCCGACGTGCAGCACGACCGTTTCCACCTGCACGCCTTTGGCCTTCACGCGCACCAAGAGCTCCGGCGTGAAATGGAACCCGGCCGTCGGCGCGGCGACGGACCCGGTTTTCTCGGCATAGGCGGTTTGATAGGCGTCCACCGCGCCGGGCGTTTCCTTCACGTACGGCGGAATGGGCACGCTGCCGTGCGCCTCGGCGAAGGCCAGCACCTCCTCGACCGGCACGGGGAACGCCAATTCCACACTGCCGTCGGGGCGCTTGTCCGCCACCGTGGGAGAGAGACCGCCCTCCAACTCAATGAAATTACCCACGTGCGCCAACTTCCCCGGCCGCACCAAGGCATGCCACACGGAAGCGCCGTCCAACGCGCCAGGCAACGGACGCAACAAGAACACTTCGAACGCTTTTTCGAAGCGGCGGCCACGCAAACGGGCCTTGAAGACCTTGGTCTTGTTCACCACCAGCACGTCGCCCGCATTCAATTCTCCTTCGATATCGAAGAACTGTTTGTGCGAAATAGCACCGGTGGCGCGGTTCAAGACCATTAGGCGGGAATGGTCGCGCGGCTGCGCCGGCGCCTGGGCGATGCGTTCCGGCGGCAGGACGTAATCAAAGAGGGAGACGGGCGTGGGCATAATGGACGGAGCATAGAGGAAAAAGCGCCCGCCGTCCACGAATGGACAGCGGGCGCGGCATCAATCCGTGCGTAAGAAACGAACGCGCGGACTTATTCCTCCGCCGGGGCGAAGACCATGGTCACGCCGCCGGACAACGTCAGGTTTCCGTCCTCGCGGGTCAGCAAGGCGCCCAAGTCCATCAGGCCGCCGAAGGACGTTTCAATGTCCATGAGGTTCGCCGGCTCGGCGCAGAACATCAGCGTGGAAACGAGCACCGGGGCCTTGAGCAGGCCGCCCTCGCTCAATTCGTACCGGCCGTTCATGTTGTTGCAGAACTTCGCCTGGACGGAACCGTTTTCAAACGCGAGCGTGTACGCGGCGGTTTCCGGGACATCCTCGCCGTTGAAGGAAACGAGGCGGAACGACTGCCCGTCCAGCACGCCCGCGCCGCCGGCCGACACCAGCATCAGGTCCACGTTGGACACCGGCACGCCGTTTTCCAGGAACGGCACGTGCTCGGCGGTGATCCAGCGCACGGAATCGTTCATGAGAATGCGGGCGAACACCGCGTAGGTCATGCGCGTGTCGATTTGCGACGGGTCGTAGGTAATCGTGAACGGAATCGGCACGTTCTCGCCGCGCGTGGTGATGGACGTTTCGGCGACCACGTCCGCCGCCGCGTCCGCGCGCGACACGTCGCGGATCTGCACTTCGACGACGCTGCCTTCCGGCAAGGCGATGCGTTCGCGGTACGAAACCGTCCCGGCCAGCTCGGCGGTTGGCCCGGCCGTGCGGGTGGTGTACCAGCTGAGGGCCACGGCGCCTGCAAGCAGGACCGCAATCACGACGATCCCGACGACGACGCCCTTGCCGCCGCCACGTTTCTTGTTGCTCATAGGAGAGGGAAACAAGTCAAGAATAAAATGGAACGGATGCATTGTACCATGCCGCCCGCGTCCCCTGGCGTTCCAGGCGTTCCTTGACGCCCGCGGCGGCCTCTGCTACGCTTCGGCACGTTATCCCTTCGCCTATTGATATGAAGAAGGCCATCCACCCCGAATACTTCGAGAACGCCAAAATCGCCTGCGCTTGCGGGGCCACGTACGAAACGGGCTCCACCATGGGCGAGATTTCCGTGGAACTGTGCGCCAACTGCCACCCCATGTACACGGGCAAGCAGAAGATCCTGGACACCGCCCGCCGCGTGGAAAAGTTCCAAGACAAGGTCACCAAGAAGGCCGAAACCGTGGTTTCCAAGAAAGAAAAGCAGGCCAAGCGCGTCGCGGCCCGCAAAGCCAAGGAATCCAAGGCGTAGCCCCGAAAAAACGTTCCTCACCAAGGAACGTTTTTGTTGTTCTCCCTCCTGAACGCTAGAATGTCCCCACCCCTATGGACCTCCTCACCGAATTGGAACCGATCAAGGCCCGCGCCGCGGAGCTGGAAGCCCGGCTGGCCGACCCGGGCCTGTTTAACGACGCCAAGCGGCTGAAGGAAACGCACGCGGAATACGCCCGCGTCCGGGACATCCTGGACGCCGGACGCATGTACGAAACGGCGCGGCGGGACCTCGACGGCGCCAAGGCCACCCTGGCCGAATCGTCGGATCCGGACATGCGCGCCCTGGCCCAGGAGGAAATCGACGTCCTGTCCGCCAAGCTGCCGGCACTGGAAGAAGCGCTGGCCCTGGCCCTGGTTCCCCCCGACCCGCTGGACGCCAAGAACGTCATCTTGGAAGTGCGGGCGGGCACCGGCGGGGACGAAGCGGCCCACTTCGCCGCGGAATTGGTCCGCCTGTACAGCCTGTACGCGGAACGGCGCGGCTGGAAGGTTTCGTTGGTTTCCATGAACCAGAACGACAAGGGCGGCGCCAAGGAAGCCGTGCTGAAGATCGAAGGGCAAGACGTGTACAGCCACCTGAAATTCGAAAGCGGCGTCCACCGCGTGCAGCGCGTGCCGGAAACGGAAAAGCAAGGCCGCGTACACACCTCCACGGCCACCGTGGCCATCATGCCCGAAGCCGAAGACGTGGACATCCACATCGACCCGAAGGACCTGCGCGTGGACACCATGACCTCCGGCGGCAAGGGCGGGCAGAGCGTGAACACCACGTATTCCGCCGTCCGCATCACCCACCTGCCCAGCGGCTTGGTGGTGCAGTGCCAGGACGAACGCAGCCAGCAGCAAAACCGCGAACGCGCCATGGAAGTGCTGCGCGCCCGCCTCTTCGCCCTGGAGCAGGAAAAGCGCCGCGCCGAACGCGAGGAGCTGCGCCGCGGCCAAGTGGGCACCGGCGAACGCAGCGAGAAAATCCGCACGTACAATTTCCCGCAGGACCGCGTGACCGACCACCGCCTGTCGGAGAACTTCCACAACGTGCCGGCCCTCATGAACGGCGACCTGGACGACATCGTCGCCGCGCTGAAGAAAGCGGAACGCGAACAATCCTTCACGCACCAGGAAGAAGACACTCCTTAACCGCTATGCACGCCGTCATTCTCGCCGCCGGCAAAGGCACGCGCCTGCGCCCGCTCACCGAAACGACGCCGAAGGCCCTCGTGGACGTCAAAGGCCGCCCGCTGCTCGCCCACATTCTCGACGCTCTGCCGCAGGAAATCCATGAAATTATTTTGGTGGTGGGGCATTTGCAGGAGCAGGTCCGGGAACGGATCGGTGCCGTTTGGAACGGCCGTCCCGTCCGCTATATCGCGCAGGAAACGTTGGACGGCACCGGCACGGCCGTGCATTTGGCCAAGCCGTTCGTGCAGGGGTCGTTCCTCGTGGTGAACGGGGACGACTTGTACGCCGCGGCGGATTTGTCCCGGCTCATTGCCCATCCGACGGCCATCCTGCTGCGCCGGGAGGACGGTCCCGTTTCCCCGTCCGCCCTGGTGGACGCCGACGGCCGCTTCGTCGGCTTGGAAGCCGACCCGCCCGCGCACGAGCCGCACCTGCGGGTCTGCGGCGCCTACGTGCTGGACGAACGCTTCTTCCGCTATCCGCTGGCCCGCGTCCCCGTCCGGTCGCATGAGGAATACAGCCTGCCGCACACCTTGGTGGAAGCGGGCAAAGACCTGTCCATCCGCGCCGAATACGCCACGTCCTGGCAGCCGGTGGGCACGCCGGAAGAACTGGCGGCCGTGAACGTTTAATCCGCAGGCCGCCGTGCCGCTCTCCGCGCACCCGCGGCACTCCGCCTATGACCGTCATGGACGCGCTCCAATGGGCCAACGCCCGGCTCCGTGAACGTGCGGACGCCCGGTTTGATTCGCCCATGCTGGACGCCGAAATCCTGCTGGCGGACGTGCTGGGTTTGCCGAAGGCCAAGTTGTTCCTGCGCGGCATGCACCCGCTTTCCCCGGCGGTGCTGGAACGGTTCCGACGCCTGGTGGAACGCCGTGCCGCGGGCGAACCGGTGGCGTACCTGGTCGGCCGCAAGGCGTTTTTCGGCCGGACCTTTGCCGTCAATCCGTTCACACTCATCCCCCGCCCCGCCACGGAAACGCTGGTGGAAGCGGCGCTGGAAGACGCGCAGGCGGGCGATCCTTCCTCTACGCTGCTGGCGGACGTCGGCACGGGCAGCGGGGCCATCGCCGTTACGCTGGCGGCGGAAACCGGGCTGCCGGTGGTCGCCTCCGACATCAGCCGGCACGCGCTGTGCGTGGCCCGCACGAACGCGGAGACGCACGGCGTAGCGGAGCGGGTGGATTTCCGCCACGGCGACGGCTGGGAGCCGGTCGGCCGCCTGTTCCACGCCATGCGCGCGGCACGCAAACGCCCAGCCTTTGAACGGCTGGTGCTCTGCGCCAACCTCCCGTACCTGCCCGACGGCCGCTGGCAGGACCTGCAACCGGACGTGCGCCGGGAACCGCGCCTGGCGCTCACCTCCGGCCCGGACGGCCTAGACGCCTACTGGCGCTTCCTGCGCGCCCTCAAGGCGGGCCGCACCGCCCTGCCCCACCATCTGTCCCTGCTGCTAGAAATGGACCCGGACCAGGCGGAAACCCTCCCCGCCCTCGTGCGCCGCCATTTCCCCTTGGCGGACGTCTCCGTGCGGACAGATCTGGAAGGCCATGCGCGTGTGGTCGTTGCGCGCGGATTGTAAAACGCGCCCCGGCAAGGGGCGCGTTTTTTATCTGCTATTCCGTCCGAACGGCGTCGCGGTTCGACACCACTTCGATCCAGGTCAGGCCGGGGTTGAAGGCCAGCTCTTCGCCGTCTTCGTCGTAGAAGCGCAGGCGCTCACCCGCAGATTCTTTCTTCCACATGGCGTCCACCGCACGGCCGTCTTGGAACAGCACGGCCTCCCCTTCCCCGAGCGTGCGGATTTCGCGGCGGCCCACGGCGTCCAACACACGCATGTCCGTCACGACGACGGCAACGTTCGCCGCCTGGATTTCCGCGCCGTCTTGCAAGGCATACACGGACGGACCCTGGTAACGGCGATACAGGTTGGTGGCCGGGTCATACGCCCAACGCACGCGATAGGTGGACGAAGAAAAGTCCACGGTCGGGCTGACGCCGGCTTCGGGACGGTCTTCCCCTTCGGCATGGTCCTTGAACGTCCACGTGCCGTATTCCACAGCTTCCGGCGCACGGCGCGCCTGCACCAACCGGTCGAAGGCGGCGCGCAGTAGGTCCATGGACGTGTACACGTTGATGGGAGCGTACCGGTCCGCGGAACGCCAGAACGACGCACCGTTGGAAAACTGGTTCAGGTCCACGACTCCCGCGCCATTATTGATTTTGCGCAAGGCGTCGTCGGAGCCGCCCACGTGCGCGTACAGCGCCCCGAAACCCGACGCCCAGTCCACGAAATACGGACGCGCCGAACGCACGGGGCCGATTTTTTCCGCGTCGACCTCCTCCGAGAAGAAGGCCTGCAGGCGCGGAATGCTCGCCTCCACCGGCGCCTCGATCACCAGGAACGCGCCGTCCACGCCGCTTTGCGGCCAGGCGTCCGCAGCATGGTCGACCATGACGCTGAACACGCGCGGCAGGGTTTCCCGTTCTTCCGCCTCGGGCGCGCCCGTGAGCGGGTGGCGGAACGCGAGCGGTTCCCGTTCATCCCCGGCGGCGGGAGTGACGGGCGGTTGGGAGGGGTCGGCGCCACGGTCGAACAGCGCGCCGCGGAACGCGAAGAGGCCCAACAAAAACGCAATCGCAAGCACCCCGAGAAGAGCGCTTGCGATGACGTGCTTTTTGTCGAGCTGGCGGACGCGCGCGAGGAGGTCCTTCAGCTGCATAAGCAATGGTTAGGATTTGGCTTTGGCGTCGGCTTCGGCGGCGGCGTCATCTTCGGCCTTCTTCTTTTCGACCACTTCGACCTTGGACACGTCCGCGTCCACGGCCTTGTCGAGTTCAGCCATTTCTTCCTCGGAGCGCGGGGCTTCGACGAGCATGACCGTGTCTTCCGCGTCTTCGAGCACCTCCACGCCTTCGGGTACCGCGATGTCCTTCACCAGGATGGAATCGTCGAAGGTGGCGAGCTTGGAGAGGTCGATGGTCAGTTCGTGCGGGAGCTTGGCGGGCAGCGCGCGGACCGTGAGGGATTCCAGCGCGTTTACCAGGGTGCCGCCGGCCTTCACCGCCAGGGATTCGCCCGTGGTGACCAGCTTCACGTTGGCTTCCACCGGCTTGTTCATGTCCACGGCGCGGAAGTCCACGTGGGTGACTTCGCCGCGCAGCGGATCGACCTGGATGTCCTGGATGAGGACGTGCAAGGTCTGTTCGCCTTCCACGCCGAGTTCGACGATGGAGCTTTCGCCGGCGTCCTTGTACAGGCGGACGAAGGCGTTGCGGTCCACCGTGAGGTTCTTCGGCTGGGCGAGGGCGGGGCCGTACGCGACGGCGGGGACGCCGCCTTCGGCGCGCAAGATGCGCGTTTTGCGGCCGATGAGCGTGCGGGGCTGGGCGGCGAGGGTATAGGTCTGCATAGAAATCGGAGGGTCCGGTTCAAGTTGGAATGGTCGAAAGTGTGCCGGAAACCCGCCTGATTGTCAAGCGGCGGGGCCGCGGCGCTTGGCGGCCTTCACCCGCTTTTGGGCGGCCGGGGCGCGGCGCGCCGTGCGGCGGGCGGCGGGCGGTTGTTCCTTGGGCATGGGCAGCCAGGAGGCGGGCGGGCGCCCGGCCAGGGCGTGCGCGGCCAAGACGTCGTCGGCGGAAACGGCCTGGCGGCCGGCGGACGGGGCGATTTCCTCGGCCGTCAGATCCGTGGCCAGCCCCACCGCCCCGGCGGCGGACGGCCCGGCGACCGTGAGCACCAGGGTCTTGCACGCGCAACGCCGGCAGGTGGCGTGCAGCAACTGGGCGTCGCCGGCGGCACCCAACGGGCGCACCTCCATGCGGGAAGACGACGAGCCGCAGGCGGGGCAATAGGCGGCGAGCTTCAGGCGTTCATCCCACATACGGGTGTGCACGTTAAGGAATAAGGCGGCGCTCCGTTTCTTTTTTACTCTAACACGGCGGCGCGACCGCGCACAGACGCGCGGGCCACGCTTTCCGCCGCGCCCAACATGAGCAGGGTGAACACGAGGGACGACCCGCCGTAGGACACCAGCGGCAGGCCCAAGCCCGTAACCGGCAGCACGCCCAGGTTCATCCCGGCATGCACCAGCACCTGCAACAAGAACGACGCGGCGATGCCCACCAACAGGTAGGCGGCGAACCCGTCAGTGGCGCGGCGGGCCTGGCGCAACAGTCGCAGCAGGATAAGCAGCCACAGCCCCAAGGTCAATGCCACCCCCACGAAGCCCAGCTCCTCCGCGATGACGGCGAAGATGAAGTCGGTCTGGCTTTCCGGCAGGAATTTCAGCTGGCTTTGGGACCCGAACCCCAGCCCGCGGCCGAACCAGCCGCCGGACCCCACGGCAATGATGGCCTGAATGACGTTATACCCCTCCCCCAGCGGATCGGCGTACGGATCCAGGAACGTGAGGATGCGGGCTTTCTGATACGGTTGGAATTGAAAGGTCCAGGCGCCGTAGATCGCGGCCGCACCCACTCCCGCCATGGCGGCGAGCAGGCGCTTCGGTACGCCGGCGAACAGCAGCATGATCCCCCAGATGCCCAGCAGGATGGCGGCGGAACCCAAGTCCGGCTGCATCAACGTGAGCAGCACGGGGAGGCCGGCGATCAGCCCGCTGCCCAGCAAGTCCCGGATGTGGAAGGCCTTGCCCGCGCGGGCGGCGAAAAACGCCGCCAACGTGACGGCGAGAATGAGCTTCATGGGCTCCACCGGCTGGAAGCTGAACGCGCCGAAGACGAACCAGCCTGTGGTGCCACGCACCGTCGAACCCAGGATCAGCACGGCGGCCAGCAGAAGATTGCCCGCCCCGTACAACACCCACGCGTAGCTGCGCAACAAGCGGTAATTCGCGCGGGCGGCGGCAAAATACGCCACGGCACCGATACCCAGGGCGAGCGCCTGTTTCTTCACGTTGAGTAAATCCGACCCGTGTTGGGACAGGGCCACGGAGTAGATGGCCGCCAAGCCAATCAACACCAACACCCAAACGGCCGCGAAGGCGGGCCAATCGGCCGAACGGAAGATGTTGTTGAGGACGCGCCGGACATCCATAGGCGACCAGCTTAGCGCATCCACGGCACGCGGGAAGGCCCCGCTCCCGCCCGCACGGGCGGCGGCCTACCGCACGAACACCCGGGCGCGCGTATCCGACGGCGTTTCGCCCGGCAGGGGCTTGTAGGCGTTCAGATCGAAAATATTGAGATGCGGCACGACCTCCACCGTGCTGACGGCCGGTACCGGACCGAACCAATTGAGCGAGATGCCGCGCGTGGCGCCGGCGTCCAGGGAATCCACCGTGGTTTGGCTCACGCCCACCACGGACGTCCCGCGCCGCAGCAGGACGAAAAACACCGGGTCGTAATAACTGAAGGCGGAGGCGTTGGTCACCGTGAAACTCACCCGGGCGATGGTACGGCCGTCCAACGGCACGCTCGGTTCGAATTGCGCGTCCGTCACCCGCAGGTCCAGCCGCTCGGCTTCCCAAGTGGCGTAATCCCCCGTCAGGTGGCGATCCACGCGCCGCCACGTCACGTCGGAAATTTCTACCGTTGCCGCACGGGCGCTCCCTAATTCCGTGGTGGCGAACGCGAGCAGCGGCCGCTCCTGCCCCGGCAGCACGAACGTCCGTACCGGTTCCGTTTGCGCGTCCCCGGCGCGGAACGCATAGGTGAACTCGACCCACCAGTCGTCGTTCGGGTTCACGAGCGGCGCGTACACGTCCACCCGGCCGTCTTCCAACGCCAGCACGGTGGCGGGGCCGGTTTGCAAATCCCTGGCGGCTTCGGCCCGCGTGCGCGCGTGGATGTCCGCCTGTCCGTAGGCGACCATTTCCGCCATGGCCAGCCGTTCCCGTTCGTAACTCACAACGAAGCCGTCGAGGAAGGTCCACGCGGCGAACAACACCAAGGCGGCGTCGAAGGCGAAGAACAGCCCCAGTCCCAACCGGCGGGCCCGCTCCCGGTTGTTCACCCACCACAAGGAAAACCGGTACGTCCGCTGGTCTTCCTTTTCCTGCTCCTTCAAAAAACCGTTCTCCATATTGTCCACAGTATACCACGCGCCCCTTGACGCGGGGGCCGCCCGACCCGTTCCCAGCCGCCGCCCGGCATGCTATCCTTGGGGCCGTTCAGGCAGTTTCATCCGCATTGACCCGTTATGGCCAAAGACCAAAAACCCTCTTCGTACGGCGCCCAGCAAATCACCGTGTTGGAAGGCCTCGAACCGGTGCGGAAGCGCCCCGGCATGTACATCGGTTCCACCGGCCCCGCCGGCTTGTTCCACCTCATCCGCGAAGTCGTGGACAACTCCATCGACGAAGCGATGGCCGGCCACGGCAACGTCATCACCGTCCGGCTGCTTCCCGACGACATGGTTTCGGTGGAAGACCAGGGCCGCGGCATCCCGGTGGACCCGCACCCGCAAATGAAGGTCTCGGCGTTGGAATTGGTGCTCACCAAACTGCACGCCGGCGGCAAGTTCGGCGGCGGCGGGTACAAGGTTTCCGGTGGTCTGCACGGCGTGGGCGTGTCCGTGGTGAACGCCCTGTCCGATTACCTGCGCGCCGAGGTGCGCCGCGACGGCCAGCTGTGGGTGCAGGAATTCGCGAAGGGCGTCCCGCAGGCCAAGGTGAAGGCGGTCGGCAAAGCCAAGGGCACCGGCACGGCCATCATCTTCCACGCGGACAAGACCATCTTCGAAACCATCCAGCACAACTGGCAGGCGCTGGTGGACCACATGCGCCAGCAGGCGTACTTGCTGAAGGGACTGCGTTTCGCGCTCGCGGATGAACGCGACCCGGAAAACAAGAAGCAGTACGGCTTCTACTTCGAAGGCGGCATCGGCTCCTACGTGCGCCACATCAACCGCGGCAAGGAAGCCAAGCACCCCAACGTCTTCTACGTCAGCCAGCACGACGAAGCCACGGACGTGGACGTCGAAGTCGCGCTGCAATACACCGAGGAATTCCACGACGCCGTCCACTGCTTCACCAACAACATCACCAACCCGGAAGGCGGCACCCACCTCATGGGCTTCCGCTCCGCCCTCACCCGCGAGCTCAACGCCTACGCCCGCGCCAAGAACCTGCTGAAGGAAAAGGACGTGAACCTCACCGGCGAAGACGTCCGCGAGGGGCTGACCTCCGTCATCAGCATCAAGGTGAAGGAGCCGCAGTTTGAAGGCCAGACCAAGGCCAAGCTCGGCAACTCCGAGGCGCGGACCGCCGTGGAATCCGTCTTCGGCGAGGCGTTCAAAATCTACCTCGAAGAACACCCGCGCGACGCCGAAGCCATTATCGGCAAGTGCCTGCTCTCCGCCCAGGCCCGCGCCGCCGCCCGCGCCGCGCGCGAAACCGTGCTGCGCAAGGGCGTGCTCGAAGGGCTCACCCTGCCGGGCAAGCTGGCGGACTGCTCCAGCAAAGATCCGCTGCGCTCGGAAATCTTCATCGTCGAGGGCGACTCCGCAGGCGGCTCCGCCAAGCAGGGTCGCGACCGCGAAACCCAGGCCATCCTGCCGCTCAAGGGGAAAATCCTGAACGTCGAGCGGGCGCGCTTGGACAAAATGCTCGCCAACAACGAAGTGAAGTCCCTCGTGATCGCGCTCGGGACCAACATCGGCGAAATGTTCAAAATCGAGGACCTGCGCTACGACCGCATCATCCTCATGACCGACGCCGACGTCGACGGCGCGCACATCCGCACGCTGTTGCTCACCCTGTTCTTCCGCCACTTCCCGGAGCTGATCCGGCAGGGCCACGTCTACATCGCCCAGCCGCCGCTGTACCGTATCCAGGCGGGCAAGGACGTCCGCTACGCCTACACCGAGGAAGAAAAGGTACGGGCGTTGGAAGACATGGCCAAGGCGAAGGCCGACAAAAAAGCCGCGGGCAAGGCCAAGGCCGCGGCGGAAGAACCGGAAGTCGTCGTGACCGAGGAATCCGCGGATGGCGAGCAGGTCGCCACGGTGGGCGGCATCAAAGTAAACATCCAGCGCTACAAAGGTCTGGGGGAAATGAACCCGGAACAGCTGTGGGAAACCACCATGGACCCGGCCACGCGCCTGATGAAGCAAGTCACCGTCGAAGACGCCGAAAAGGCCGACGAAATCTTCGAAATCCTGATGGGTTCCGAGGTGGCGCCTCGCAAGCGCTTCATCCAGACCCACGCCGCCTCCGTGCGGAACCTGGATATCTAGTCCCTGTCTTACGCCAGAAAACGACCCTTTCCCGGGTCGTTTTCGTTTTTCCGGCCCCTTCCCTCCCCCTTGCGCGTTCCGGCCGGATGGGCTATCCTTGCCGCCGACCCCCCCGAAAGGGGTTTTAAAAATAGCTGCACGCTATGGAAGCCATCAAACAGACCCCCGCCGCCGTGGCCCGCTACGGCCGGGAGGTGAAGGAAGAATTGGACAAGGTCGAATGGCCGTCCCGCCCGGAGGTCATTCGCTATTCCGCCGCCACGATCGGCATCAGCGTCGTGCTCGCGGCCGCCATCGCCGCCTTGGACTGGGGGTTGAACCTCGGCCTGGAGCAGCTCGTCGCCGCCGCCGCGCGGTAACGCCCTTAACCGGAGGACCTATGCCGAAGCAAATAGCCAACCAAGGCCGCCGCTGGTACGCCATCCACACGTATTCCGGCTACGAGGACAACGTGGCGGAAAACCTCAACCAGCGCATCGAGACCATGGACATGGAAGACAAGATCTTCAACGTCCTGGTCCCGAAGGAAAAAAAGGTCCGCATCAAGAACGGCAAGCGGCGCACGGTGGAGGAAAAAATCTTCCCCGGCTACGTGCTGGTGGAGATGGTCGTCACGGACGACTCCTGGTACGTGGTCCGCAACACGCCGAACGTGACGGGCTTCATCGGCGCGGGCACCACGCCCACCCCGGTGTCCCAGGAAGAAATGGATTCCCTGCTCAAGCGCATGCGCGTGGACGAGCCGGAAACCCAGATCGACATCGAGAAGGGCGCCGCCGTCACCATCGCCGACGGCCCGTTCAAGAACTTCGAAGGCAAGGTGTCCGAGGTGGACCGCGAGCGCGGCAAGGTGAAGGTGCTCGTCAACATGTTCGGCCGCGAAACCCCGGTGGAACTCGACTTCCTCCAGGTGAAGAAGATCTAACCGTAGGACGCATTTCCCTTACTCCTGGTCGCCCGGCGCATGCGTGCGCGGGAATCCAGTAACCAAAACGATATGGCCAAGAAACTCGTCACGCAGATCAAATTGCAGATTCCGGGCGGCGCCGCCACCCCCGCCCCGCCGGTCGGTCCGGCCCTGGGCCAGCACGGCCTGAACATCGCCGGGTTCGTGAAGCAGTTCAACGACGCCACGGCCGCCCGCCGCGGCGAGATCGTCCCGGTGGTCATCAGCGTCTACGACGACCGCACGTTCGACTTCATCATGAAGATCGCGCCGGCGTCCGAGCTGATCAAAAAGGCCATCGGCGTCGACAAAGGCTCCGGCAAGCCGCTGACCGACAAGGTCGGCAAGATCACCCAGGCGCAGCTGCGCGCGGTGGCCGAGAAGAAACTGCCGGACTTGAACACCGACGACGTCGAGCAGGCCATGAAGATCATGGCGGGCACGGCGCGCCAGATGGGCGTGGACGTGGTAGAATAGGGGCATTATTCACCCCATTCCGCCATCCTATGTCCAAAGGAGGTTCCGTCATCCTGCGCATCTACTTCGCGCTCGTGTCCTTCGTCACGCTGATGATCCTCGTCTTCGCCGTCGGGGACCTCCTCAACCTGTCGCTGAAAACCTGGGTGTTCCCCGCCGCGGACGCGCCCGGGTGGACGTCCGTGTGCGACCTCTCCTACCAGGAGCAGACGGATTGCGACCGGCTGGCCGAAAACGAACGCCGCAACGCCATGGTGCAGAAGCAGCAGTCGGCCGTGCGCGACATCTCCATGCTGTTGGTGTCCACTCCCGTGTTCTGGCTCCACTTCCGCATCGTGCACCGCGACTGGCTCGCCGAACGCGAGCGCAAAGACGACAAGAAAAAAGCCTAATAACCGTCATCCGTGGGAGGCCTGCGGGCCGCTAACACCACATTCCTTATGTCCGATTCCAAGCGTTTCGCCGCCGTGAAGACCCTCGTGGATAAGAAGCAGGCGTATCCCATCTCCGAGGCCATCGCCCTCGTGAAGAAAACCGCCTCCGCCAAGTTCGACGAAGCCGTCGAGCTGCACCTGAACCTGGGCATCGACCCGACCAAGGGCGACCAGCAGGTGCGCGGCACCATCGCCCTGCCGCACGGCGTGGGCGGCAAGGCCAAGCGCGTGGCCGCGTTCGTGGAAGCCGCCAAGGAGGCGGAGGCCAAGGAGGCGGGCGCCGACCTGGTGGGCGGCGAGGAACTGATCGCCAAGATCTCCTCCAGCGGCACCATCGAGTTCGACGTCGCGGTGGCCACCCCGGCCATGATGCCGAAGCTCGCCAAGCTGGCGAAGCTGCTCGGTCCCAAGGGCCTCATGCCGAACCCAAAGACGGACACCGTCGGCCCGAACGTGGGCAAGATGGTCACCGAACAGAAGGCCGGCAAGCAGAGCTTCAAGAACGACTCGACCGGCAACGTACACCAGGTATTCGGCCGCGCGTCCTTCTCGGAGCAGCAGCTCACGGAAAACCTGAACGCGCTGATCGAGCTGGTCAAAAAGCTCAAGCCGTCCTCGTCCAAGGGCATCTACGTCCGCGGCGCCACCATCGCCACCACGATGGGCCCCGGCGTCAAGATCGAAGTCGCGCAGCAATAGCGCAAAAAAACGGAGCGTCCGCTCCGTTTTTTTGGTTGTCCGCGCGATTGACGGAACCTGGCGCGTTCGCCTACAGTTGCGTCCCGTTCTTTTCCCGCCGGACACAGCGTCCGGCACCGACATCCTCGCCCACGGGCGGAGGGAGGTTCCCATGCACGAGACACACGCGGGCCCCGCGGCCCTCTTTCTGTTTACGGTATTCCTGCTGCTGGCCGCGCGCTTCGGCGCGTTGGTCGAACGTGCGAAGCAGCCCGCCGTCCTGGGAGAACTCCTGGCCGGCGTCGGCGTCGGCGCCCTGTTCCTCGTGCCGGGATTCCCCTGGCCCGAGGCCATGCGGACCGACGGGTTCCTGCACCTGCTCGCCGAGTTCGGTGTCATCCTGCTGCTGTTCAAGGCGGGACTCGAAAGCAACGTGGCCCAGATGCGCGCCGTCGGGGCGCGGGCGCTGCTGGTTGCGCTCGTCGGCGTGTTCCTGCCGTTCTTCGGCGGCTGGGCGACAAGCACCATCCTCTTCGCGGACGCTCCCGCCATCCTGCACGTCTTCATCGGCGCCACCTTCACAGCGACGTCGGTGGGGATCACCGCGCGTGTGTTCGCGGACCTGGCGTTCTCAAACGCCAAGGAAGCGAAGATCGTGCTCGGCGCGGCCGTCATCGACGACGTCCTGGGACTCATCGTCCTCGCCGTCGTGGCCGGTATGGCCCAAAACGCGGGCGCCGTGGACCCGTGGGCCGTCGGCAAGACCGCGCTGGCGGCCGTCGGGTTCCTTGCCGGCGCCGTGCTGCTCGGCTCCCTCATCGCCAAGCCGATCGGCACCGCGCTGTCCCGCGTCCACGAAGGCGTGGGAATGAAGATGGCCTTCGCCCTGTTCTTCTGCGTCGCCTTCGCCCATGCCGCGTCCTTCGCGGGTCTCGCCCCCATCGTCGGGGCCTTCGCCGCCGGCCTCGTGCTGGACAACGTCCACTTCGCGCGCTTCCGCCGGCCGGAGCTGTCCGTCAAGCTGCGCGCGTGGGCGCGGGCCCTCCGCGGCAGCGCCCACCATCCGACGGCGCAGGCGATGGAGGAGGAAGCCGAACGCGCGGAACATAAGCACGTGGAAGACCTCGTCGAAGGCGTCGCTGCCTTCTTCGTTCCGATCTTCTTCGTCTACACGGGGATGCAGGTGGACGTCCGCGCCTTCCTGGACCCGGGTGTGCTCGGCACCGGTCTGCTTCTCAGCGCCGTTGCCTGTTTCGGCAAGGCGACGGCCGGCTGGGCGGCCGGGCGCGGGTCCGACCCGCTCATCGTCGGGATCGGCATGGTTCCGCGCGGCGAAGTCGGCCTGATTTTCGCCGGCCTGGGAAAGCAACTGGGCGTCGTGAACGAACGCACCTTCGCCATCCTGCTGGTCGTCATCATCCTGACGACCTTGGTGACGCCGCCCGTGCTCGGATGGCTGATCCGGCGCAAACAGGTGCGGGATACCGCCCGCGGAAACGTCATTCCGCTGGAAGCCGCTTGATCCGGCGCACCTCGCCCGCCGTTCCAACCGTTGGAACGGCGGCTTTTCTTTTTCCGTCCGTCTGCTACGCTCGGCCCATCGTATGCCCGTCCTCACCCGCCCCGACATCTTGGAACGCGTCCAACGCGGCGACCTGGCCTTCTCCCCGGCGCTCGACGCCTTCCAGCTGCAGCCGCACGCCGTGGACCTGCGCCTCGGCTATCGTTTCCTGGTGCCGAAGAACTGGACGGTGGACGAACGGGGGCGGCGCGCCATCAACGTGTCCATCGACGACCCGGCACTCGCCCACGGGCAGTTCGAGGAAGTCGTGCTGAAGCCCGGCCAGTACTTCGAGCTGCTGCCCAACGAGTTCGTCATCGGCACGTCCTTGGAGGAAATCCGCATGAACGCGCCGGACCTGATGGCTATTTTGTTCCCGCGCACGTCCACCAACCGCCGCGGCATCGACCTGTCGCTGTCCGGCATCATCGACGCGGGGTACGCGGGCCGGTTGATCTTCCCCATGAAGAACGAGGCGGGCAACCAGGTGCTGCGCGTGTACCCGGGCGAGCGCGTCTGCCAGGTGATTTTCGAAACGCTGTCGTCCCCGCTCACGCCCGACGAAGCCAACCTGCACGGACTCACGGCCGCCAAATACAGCGGTACCGGCTCCCCGGCGTACCGCCTGGACAAGGATGAAGAGCGCCAGGCGCTGGCCGCCGGAAAACTGGAGGAGTTGAAAGAAAAATTCGGCCTGTAGGGGCCGAATTCGTTTTGCACGTGCCAGACCCGCGGTTGCGCGGCGAGGCGGCGTTAGGCAAGGCCGTAGCGGGAGCGCACCTCGGGCGGGTAGCCGACGAGGGTTTCCGCGTACACCGCCTCGCGGGAGAAACGCACGTGGGCGTCTTCCGCCAGGTACAGGTCGCGGATGCCGGCGTCGATCAGCGCCTGCCAGCAGGGTTCGCAGGCCCACCAGTGGCCGTACATGTAGGCATCGGCGCCTTCGGTGGGGATGCCCACCTTCTGAGCAGCCTTCACGAGCATCGGTTCGGCGTGGCCCGCGGCGTCGTGTAGCGAGCACAGGTCGTACCCTTCCCCGCTCTTGCAGTTCTGCAGGATGCGCGGACACAGATGCGCCTCGCCGGGACCGCGGTTGAAGCCGTTGCCCGCCCGCGCCACCACGGCGCCGTCGCGCACCAGCACGATGCCGACGGGAAACAGCGGGTCGCCCGCGCATTCCTGGCGGGCCTGGGCGGCCGCGCACATATGGGGATGGTCGTGCGGGACGAACCGGAACGTCCTGCCGGGCGGCAGGTACGGATAGACGGGCATGTCCATAAGAGTCCTCCCTTTGCCCCGCAAACGGGGTGTCTGTTTACACATGTCCGAAGGACCGACCTACCGTAGCATAACTCGATACCGGCACAAGAGCGCCGGGCCGAGCGGCTCGGCGGACAGGCGTTCCAGCCACAGCGGGCCGCAGTCGGGTGCCAGCGGCGTGCCCGCCCCGAACAGCACGGGCTCAACGGTTACATACGCCTCATCCACCAGTCCTTCCCGTAAAAACTGGGCATAGACCTCACCGCCGCCGCAGACGGCCACGGACGGCACGCCTTCGCGCTTCAGGCGCTCCAGCAACGCGCGCGGCGCCTCCGACGTGAATTCCACGCCTTCCACCGCCCGCTCCCCGGGCTGCCGCGTCAGCACGATCATCCGCCGGTCCGGCAACGCCCGTCCGATGGTTTCGAACGTCTTGCGACCCAT
The DNA here is from genome assembly GCA_964499955.1 of uncultured Gammaproteobacteria bacterium. Taxonomy (GTDB): domain Bacteria; phylum Patescibacteriota; class Patescibacteriia; order UBA9934; family GWF2-40-263; genus JAJYIV01. Next base: position 7,242 of record CAZCMI010000011.1, on the reverse strand, counting down.
CACCATCGTGCCGAGTTCCTTCGTCTTTGAAACGAAAAACGCCTTGTCCTCCTTGGACGTCCATTCGAGCGACGATTGCGCTGGGTCGGCGGCGATGAACCCGTCGGCGGACACGGCGGCAATGAGGACGACGTTCATAGGGCGATGGCGGGTTTTTTGATCGGCGGCTGCGGCGCGTATTGCGACTGGAACATCTCGACCAGTTCGTGCACCAACGAAGCGTCGGCCTCCAACGCCCGGCGGAACGCCTCGGGCGGCAAGCGGCATTCGATTTCGGGATGGGCCGGGACGGCGCGGCCAAGCATGTCTTCCACCTGTTCGAACTGGTTTTCGTAGACGTGCGCGTGCGAAATCGAGATGGTGAGCTTGCCTACTCCCACGTTCAATTCCTGCGCAAGCATCGCTTGAAGCAGAGCGAAATCCGCCACGTCGTTCGGGTGGCCCAGGACCATGTCGTTGGACCGGATCACCAAGTGCAGGTTCAGCTTTCCGCCGATGATATTCGCCGTCCAACAGAACGGGCACGGCACGTTTTTCTTTTTGGGATGCCGCAGGCCGTCGTCGGAAGGGTCCCACATCATCACCACGCCCTGCCGCGACGACGGTTCTTCCCGCAAATGTTCCACCAAATCCAACAGCTGGTCGCGCCCGAAATGCTGCCGCCAGCGATAGCCGTAGGCGGTCTGCACCGTGCCGTCTTCTTCCAAGAACGGGTCCCACCCCTTGGTGAATTGCCGCAAAAACCCGGCATGGTTTTGCCCCGACACGAACCACACGGTCTCCGCACAAAAGAACTTGGGGAACATCTTGCGGAGGGTGAGCAAGGGGAACCCCTCGGCCGGGCGCAACTCCAGGGTGAGGCCGGGCAAGGCGCGCGTACCGAAGCCGGTACGTTCGCTGTGTACCGTCTCACCCTCGTGATAGACGCGCCGCAGAGCGTCCGCGTACAGCCGGTCGAAGTGGGTCATACGGCCCCCAACGTACCAAAGCCGCGGCCGGTTTCCCAGTGGATAACTCGCCGCCCGCAAAACGAGCGGCAATGCGCTAGAATACGGCGGTATGGATTCCCTCCCCGTCCGCGTCAAACGCCTCGACCCGCGCGTTCCCCTCCCCGCCTACCACACCCCCGGCGCCGTCGGGTTCGACATTGCCGTGCGCGAAGGCGGCACCCTGGCCCCGGGCGAACGGCGGCTGTTCAAAACGGGCCTGGTGGTGCACGTGCCACCCGGCTACGGCCTCTTTCTGTTCCCCCGCTCCAGCAATACAAAGAAGGGGATCACGTTCGGCAACGCCGTGGGGGTGATCGACCAGGATTTTTGCGGGCCGGAAGACGAACTGCGGTTGGCCCTGCACAACGTGGGAGCGGAACCGTATGACGTAGAACCGTATGAACGCCTGGCCCAAGGCGTGTTTCTGCCCGTGTTGAAGCCCGCGTTTGAAGAAGGCGAAATGGACGCGCCCAACCGCGGCGGGTTCGGCACGACCGGCTGATTTTTGCTATACTGTCAGCGGTTCTTTTGGGAGAAACCATATGGATCAGACGGGAACCTTCGTGATGTTCGACGGCATCGGCGGCAGTGGGAAGACCACCGTCGTTGAAGCCGTAGCGGCGGCCCTGGAACAACGGGGTGCGCGGCTGTTCCGGCAGGCGGCATGGGAAACGACGCACGGACGCACGCCTGCGTTGGCGGACATTGGCGACGCCGACGTCCTATGCACGGCGGAACCCACGCGCGCGTGGGTGGGGGCCGCCATCCGCGGCGAACTGTCCCGCAGGGACGATCCCTACGGCGGCGCGACCGCCGCGCAGGCCTTCGCCTTGGACCGGGAGATCCTGTACAAACGGCTCATCCTGCCCGCCTTGGGCGCGGGAAAAACCGTTCTGCAGGACCGCGGCGTGTGCACGTCCCTGGCCTACCAGCCGCTCATGCCCGGCGCGCCGTCCGTGGAAGAGATCGCCGCGTTGCCCGGCAACCGGCTGGCCCTGGCCCATCCCCCAAACGTCCTGGTGCTGGTGCGCGTGTCACCCGAAACGGCGGCCAAACGCCTCGCCGGGCGTCCGGGTCCTAGCAAGGGCATCTACGGCGACGTCGCCTTCCTGACGCGCGTGGCGCGGGAATCCTATGACGCCCCGGCGTTCCGGGAACGGTTCGAACGGCTGGGAACCCGCATCCTGGACCTCGATGCCGAACCACCCGCCGCCGACGTGGCCGCGGCCGCCATCGCGCGGCTGTCCGATATCCTCTTCTAACTTCCTCCCCCTATGCCCCGTCTCATTTCCATCAGCGAACTCATCGACCGGCCGTGGGAGCAGTACCGTGCTTCCCTGCCGTTGTTCCTCAGCATCATGGGTTGGATGCTGCTTGCGGGGCTGCTGTACGTGATCGCCTTGCTGCTGTATCCGCTTGCCGGCGACCTGTTGGAAGCCAAACCGCTGACGGCCAGCCAAACGGCGGGGACGATCCTGTACGGACTCACGCACACCCTCATCGCGCCGATCATCGGCCTGTGGGCGTATGTCGGCGTGGTCACGCTCGGGAACAGCCAGGCGAAGGGCGGGCGCGGGGACGTTCGCAAGGCCATGCGGGAGGGGTGGAAGCGCTTTCTGCCCACCTTGGGCACCAGCATCGTGTTCGCCGGCGCCATCCTGCTTGCCTTCGTCCTGACCTTGGGGCCGGGCTTCCTGCTGGCCGTGCTCACCACGGGGCGGTGGGACGGCACCGTCATGGTGCTGCTGCGCAATCTGTTGGTCGTCGCGGGGGCCATCGGTTCCCTGATCCTCACCGTCCGCTGGTTCAACGAATTCCAGTTCGCCACGCTACTGGCGGCCCGCGGAGACGCAACGGGCATGGAAGCCATGCGCCGCAGCCGCCGCCTGGTGCGCGGGCGGTTCTGGGCCGTGCTGGTCCGTTCCCTGTTCCCGAAAATCCTCTTCCTGCTGGTCGGCGTCATCGCTTGGTGGCTGATTCTGTCCGTGGCGAACGTGGCGGTCGGCCTGCTGCTGGGAGGCGTCACGGTGGAAACGGTCCTGCGCCTGGGCACCCTGCTCAACAACGTGGTCAACGTCGTCCTGATCCCCATGCTCATCATGCCGTTGCTGTACCTGGTGGACGTCCACCTCGTGCGGAACTTGGAAGAGCGCGTATGACGCCAGGCGTGTCCGACCTGCTCGGAGCGTCCCTGCGCCTGTACCGGTCCTCGTTCTCCCTGCTGTCGGGCTATCTCGCCTGGTTGCTCGTTCCCCACATCGGTTTCGTTTTGGTTTCCTTTTTGCCGGAAGGGCCGCTGGCCGTCGGGCTCGGCGCCGCGCTGACCGCGGCGAATATCGCGCTGGTTTTGTGGGTGGGCTTGGTGTGCATTCGTTTGCTTTCGGCCGCCTCCACGGGGCGGTATGAAGCCCTGGTCCAGGCGCCGCATGCCGCCGCGCGGTTCGGGTCGTTCCTGAGTGCCAGCGTGCTGCAAATGTTGGTCGTGGCGGGAGGCCTGCTGCTTTTTGTTCTCCCGGGGATCGTGTTTGCCGTGTGGTACGGCTTCGCGCCGATTGCCGCCGCCGTGGACGGGCAACGGGGCCTCGGTGCGTTGGCTGCCAGCCGGGCGTTGTCCCTCGGGCGGTTTCGGCAGGTGGCCTGGCGGCTGCTCGCCGGGCCATTGGTGTTGGCCGCCTGGTACGCGGTGCTCATGTCCCTGCTGTTTCTCCCGCTGATGGCCGCCACCGGCACGAGCATGGCAAGCCTCGCCTCGGACAGCCCGCCGCTGTGGTTCCTCGCCTTTGACGCCGTGGGTCAAATCTTCTTCCTGACCCCGCTCTTGCTGGCCTACCTCGTCCTGCTCTACCATGCCCTTGTGCCGCGCGATTCCTCCGGCCCTACCCCTTCCCTATGATCCTCGAACCCGTCATCGGCCTGGAAATCCACGTCCAGCTCAAAACCAAGACCAAGATGTTCTGCGGCTGTTCCACGCACGAGGCGGGGGCGGAGCCGAATACCAACGTCTGCCCGATTTGCATGGGCCATCCGGGCACCCTGCCGGTGCCGAACGCCGAGGCGGTGCGCATGGGCGTGCTGCTGGGATTGGCGCTGGGCTGCCGCATCGCGCCGCGGTCCAAGTTCGACCGCAAGCATTATTTCTATCCCGACCTGCCGAAGGGCTACCAAATCTCCCAGTTCGACCTGCCCGTCGCCGAACACGGCACGCTGGCCTTCGACGTGCCCGGCGGCGAACGCCCTCAGGCCGAGGTATCCATCGAACGTGCGCACTTGGAAGAAGACGCGGCCAAGAACGTACACGACGGCTCCGGCAAAACCCTCGTGGACTTCAACCGCGCCGGCACGCCGCTGGTGGAAACCGTCACCGGCCCGGACTTCCGCAGCCCCCAGGAAGCCAAGGCTTTTCTGCAGGAACTGCGCCTGATCGCCCGCACGCTCGGCATTTCCGACGCCGACATGGAAAAGGGCCACCTGCGCTGCGACGCCAACGTGTCCCTGCGCCAGCGGGACGAGAGCGGGCGCATCGTCGGCAAGGAATTCCACCCGAAAACGGAAATCAAGAACTTGAACTCGTTCCGCCACGTGGAGCGCGCGTTGACGTACGAACTTCAGCGCCAAACCAAGCTGTGGGAGGCGGGCACGCCGCCGGAGGTGTCCACCACGCGCGGCTGGAACGACGTGAAGCAGGTCACGGAGGAGCAGCGCACGAAGGAAGGCATGGCGGATTACCGCTACTTCCCCGAACCGGACATTCCGGCCCTGGAGCTGGCGGACCTGGCGGAAGACGTCCGCCGCCACCTGCCCGAACTGCCCGCGGCCAAACGCCGCCGCTTCGTGGAGGAATATCATTTGAAGGCCGGGGACGCGCGGCAGCTGGTGGACGAACCGGCCCTGGCGGACTTCACCGAGCGCGTGTTTTCCGAGCTGGAGGCGTGGCTCAACGCCTTGCCGGAGCTCGACGGCGCCCAGGAAGAGCAATGGGAGGCCGAGCGCAAGAAACTGGCGCGGCTGGTGTCCACGTGGATCCTGACCAAGCTGCTGGGGGCGCTGGCCGAACGCAAGAGCGACGTCCGCATCATGAAGGTGACGCCAGAGAACTTCGCCGAGCTGATCACCCTGGTGGCCACCAAGCGGCTGAACGCGGCCAAGGGCCTGGAGGTGCTCAACGCCATGCTCGACGACGGCGGCGACCCCACGCACGTGATGGAAGACAAGCGGCTGGGGACCATGGACGACGTGTCCGCGCTGGCCGACGCCATCGACCGCGTGATCGCCCAAAACCCGGCGGAAACGGCCCGCTACCGCGCCGGGGACAAGAAACTGCTGGCGTTCTTCATCGGCCAGGTGATGAAGGCCACCGAAGGCGCCGCCGACCCCGCCGAAACCCGCAACCTGCTGGCGGTGAAACTGGACGACGTGGGGGCGGCGTGACGAAACCTCCATGGAAAAACACACCTGATTATCGGGTGTGTTTTTTGATATGTTGACCTCAACTATTTATGTATACCTCGTTCCCGCAGACACTTATAGTATGTATCGATTCCAAACTTGCGAATATTTTCAGAGTGCACACTAAGCAAATATCCTTCTGAAAAACCGTTCTCTGCACCGAACTCAAACAAACTTTTTATATAGCTAGAACGAGCACCAGAGGAAAAATCTTCACAATATGCAACCGCACGAATGGGCCTGACAAGAATCCAATAACTAAGAAAAACAACTAAGATGCAAACGAAAATAGCAATGACTTTAGTGGTGGTTTTCATAAATATGGATAACGTCCTCCCATTTAATTTCATCGGGAGGATTTGGGAGTTCCTTTGGCAAAAGAACACAGGCAGCCATTTCGTATTTGAGATATCTTACGTATTCTTTCATCCTCTCCTTGTCTTTTTGTATTTTTTGCTTCGGCTTGTTCCACTTGGAAACCTCGATGGCCAAGAGATTATCTTCATTCGGCTTCCTCTGATGAATGATGATGTCTGGATATACCCTTCTGCCCTTCTGACCCTTTCCAAAATATTTCTTCTCAATACCACGTCGGTTGTATTCAACATCCGCACAATATCCATCGAAAAATGTAGTAATGATGTTTGCAAAATGGTGAGTAATGGCTCTTTCCGAAGCGTTGTTTTGAATGATGTACGAATGGTCGTAGTAAAGCTTGATCAACGCTTTTTTCAAGAAAACTTGTACGTCTTCCCTTGTGGGTTTTTCTCCGTGGCCTCGCATAAGAACCGAATTTCCTAAAGGGTACCCCCCCCCCCCCCCCCTCCTCTTCTAAACCACCCACCACCCCCCCCCC
>CAZCMI010000011.1:0-941 GCA_964499955.1 uncultured Gammaproteobacteria bacterium | reverse complement strand
CTTGTGGTTTTCTCCCCTGCGCCCCCCAAAGAACCCGATTTCCTGAAGGGTCCCCCCCCCCCCCCCCAATTTTTGTCAAAACCAAACGCCACCCTCTTGTGAAGGCGGCGGGGTTGGTCCCGGCATGGTGGACCCGGCGGGGATCGAACCCGCTTTCATCGGTGTCAAAGCGATTGAGGCAACCATGCCCGGGCCCGAAAGCCCTGCAGGCGCGGCCCGGATGCCGGGATGAACATAAAAACTCCCCTCGCGGTTTTAACCGAAGGGGAGGTTTTATTGACACCGATGAGATTGCCTCAATCGTGGTTCCATTCAACCACGTCTTTTCCCTTTTGTCAATCGTCCGTCGTGGATAAAAACGCTTCCACGAGCGGTTTCGCTTCGCGCGCGACATGCTCCCCGCTCTTGATCCAGTGAATGCGCGGGTCGCGTTTGAACCAGGTGAGTTGGCGCTTGGCGTAGGCGCGGGTGTCGCGCTTGACGTCGTCGATGGCGGCGGCGAGGTTTGCCTTTCCCGCCAGGAAGAATGCGATCTGCCGGTAGCCGATGCCGGTCATGGCCACGGCGTCCGCCGGATAGTCCTTCAACAACGCCCGCACCTCGTTCACCAGTCCCTTGGCGACCATTTCGTCCACGCGGTCGTCGATGCGCCGGTTCAATTCTTCCTTCTCCACGTCCAAGCCGATTTTCAACACGTCGTACTTCGGTTCGCCGCGCGTCTGCTGGGCGGAAAACGGCCGGCCGGTCACGCGGCACACTTCGATGGCCCGCATCAGACGGCGCTTGTTGTGCCGATCGATGACCTCGGCCCCGGCGGGGTCCAAGCGCTTGAATTCGGCGAACAGGTCGCCCAGCGGACGCCCCTCCAGCTCGGCGCGGATGGCGGCGTTCGGCGGCACCTCGGGAATGGACAGGTTGTCCACCACGGCGTCCACCCACAG
>CAZCMI010000010.1:0-30217 GCA_964499955.1 uncultured Gammaproteobacteria bacterium | reverse complement strand
CTTCCACGCCCCTTCGTCGGGGAATGCCACGGTGACGGCGAGATTTTCCAGCCGCTTCTGCAGCACGCGGACGCCCCACTTGCCGCGCGGCGCGATGTTCGGCCCGAAGAACTTCATGTTCTGCAGGGCATGCAGGTCCCAGATGTACAGCGGTACGGGACCCGGTCCGGCGGGCGCGACGGTCGAAATCATCTGCGCCAGCGTGTGCGCCGTGGTGACCTGCCCTTCGTGGTCGGCGCGTTCCATCGTTCCCGTGGGGAAATACGGGAGGAGGATGCGCAGGGAATTCGGGCGGATGCCCGCCAGCGTGAGCATGACGCTGATCTCCTCGAACACCTGTCTTTGCGTGTCCAAGCAGGCGAGGTACGCCACGTCGCGGGCGCGCATGCGTTCGACGTCCTTGACCAGGATGTCGGGGAAGCCGTCCGGGAACCGGTTCCAGCGGATCCCGCCGAGTTCGATCCGTTGCGGATCGCGCGCGGCGACCGCGTGCGCGAGATCCTTCATGCTGGGCGAGTAGAGCAGAACGGGCACGTGCTTCTCCTTTTGAAAGGCCGTGACGCCGAGATATTCGGCGCGGGCTGTGTATCACGAAAACACCCCCGTGTCCATGGCTAGGACGCAGGGGTGTTTGTGGCGGCGTCGTTGGCGGGAGGGGATGGAGGAGCGGCCAGCATGTCGTCCAAGGCGGCGTCCAGTTCGGCGCGGGTGGAAACGCGCACCAGCCGTTCGCGGAAGAGCTTGGCGCCGCGCGCGCCCTTGAAGTACCAGGAGAGATGCTTGCGGAACGTCACGACGCCGCGTTCGCCGTATTGCGCCACGTGCAGGTCCGCGTGGCGGCGCACCGCGCGCACCCGTTCTTCCAGGGAAACGGGCGTGGGCGTTTTGCCTGCCAGCGCCTCTTCCGCCTGGGCGAAAAACCACGGGTTGCCGAGCGCCCCGCGGGCGATCAGCACGCCGTCGCAGCCGGACACGCGCAACGCCTCGGGCACCAGGGCCGGGTCGTGGATGTCGCCGTTGGCCAGCACGGGAATGGACACGCGCTTCTTCGCCTCGGCGATGACGTTCCAGTCGGCCTTGCCGCTGTATCCCTGGACCTTGGTGCGGCCGTGGATAGTCACCATGGCGGCCCCGGCGTCTTCCAGCACCTTGATGAACTCCAGGCACTCGCGCGGGTCGCTCCAGCCGGCGCGGATTTTCACCGAGAGGGGCACGGTGATGGCCGCGCGCATGTGCCGCACGATGTCGGCGGCGAGCGCCGGTTCCTTCATGAGCGCCGCGCCGTTGAACGTGTGGACGATCTTGTACACCGGGCAGCCCATGTTGACGTCGAAGCCCTCCGGGTGATGCTCGGCCTCGATGATGCGCGCCGCCTCGGCCATGGTTTTCGGGTCGCTGCCGAACACCTGCTGCACCAGCGGCCGTTCGGCCGGATGGATGTCCGTCATGCCGAGCGTTTTCTCGTTGCCGCGCACGACGGCTTCCGCCGAGACCATCTCGCGGAACATCACAAGCGGCCGCCCGGCGGGGGACGGCGGCGTGACCTCGCGCACCACCTGGCAGAACGCGGAATCGGTCATGTCGGCCATCGGGGAGAGGGCCACGATGGGGCGGGGAAGTTGGCGCCAGTCGAGGGTCATACGCGATGCGGCAGAATACCGCGTTTTGGCGCGGGGATCAAGGGCACGGGGTATTGGCGGGCGGTGGTGCGCAAGAGGGTGCGGCAAGCCGAAGAGCAAAAAAAGCCCCACCGACGGACGAGTGTGTCCGAGGGTGGGGTGAGTTACTTCTTACGCTTCTTTTTGGCGAGGACGCTTGCACACGCCTTCTTCACGTCCGAGAGGGCGTAGAAGGTGCAAACGCTGCCGCTGGCGTTTTTTCCTGGGCGTGTTCGCAAGGTGGCAGTTCTGCGCAGGATGGTGCTTTCGGGAATCCCGAGCATCCTACCTAGAACGATTGCCGTCCCCCACGTTTCCTCGTCAGCGGTGAACGTCCCATTCTTGCCGGCCTGTGGAAGCGGTTTGAGCAGGTCGGCACACGCCTTCTTCACGTCTGAGAGGGCGTAGAAAACCATGATCCGGTTACTACGGTTCTTCCCTTTGCGTGTGCGACCTGAGGAAGCATGTGACGCGACGGCGCTTTCCGAGATTTTGAAGAGCGCCGCGAGTGCACCCACGGTCCCCCACGTCTCCCCATCGGCCTTGAACGTGCCGTCCTTTCCAGCCTGAGGAAGCGGCTGCAGAAGATCCTCGCACGCCTTCTTCACGTCCGAGAGGACGTAGAACATGGCGAGGCGGTTTCGTTTGTCTTTTCCAAGCATGCTTCGATAGCCAGAGATCTTCTTTTGAATCAGGCTTCGTGAGATTGCCGGAAGCATCTTAGAGAGAGCCTCGGTAGTTCCCCACGTCTCCCCATCGATCTCGAACGTGCCGTCCTTTCCAGCCTGAGGAAGCGGCCGCAGAAGATCCTCGCACGCCTTCTTCACGTCCGAGAGGGCGTAGAAGATCGTAATCTGTCCTACGGTCGTCTTGCCTTGTTGGTTTCGACATTCCTTAATTCTCGTTTTGAGCACGTCCTTGGACAACAGAAGCGTCAACGACAGGAAACGAAGATTTCCCCACGTCTCCCCATCGATCTCGAACGCGCCGTCCTTTCCAGCCTGAGGAAGCGGCCGCAGAAGATCCTCGCACGCCTTCTTCACGTCCGAGAGGGCGTAGAAGATTACGGTTCTACCGCCCCTGTCTCGACCGTATCGGTTTCGACTGCTCGTGATACGAGAACTGATGGTTGGGGTCGAGATGTGCAGGTGTTCTGCAAGCGAATATAACGTTCCCCACGTTTCCTCGTCAGCGGTGAACATCCCATTCTTGCCGGCCTGAGGAAGCGGCCGCAGAAGATCCTCGCAGGCTTTCTCCACATCGGAACGAGTGTAGAAGATCTTGACGCGCTTATAGGGATCCTTCCCCTTTCTTTGTTGACATGAGGAGGAAGAGAGGCGTAGCGACATGTACCTCGTGCCGAGCGACAGAATTCGTGCCCATGCACCCACGGTTCCCCATGTCTCCCCATCGGCCTTGAACGTGCCGTCCTTTCCAGCCTGAGGAAGCGGCCGCAGAAGATCCTCGCAGGCTTTCTTCACGTCCGAGAGATGGTAGAAGGTGTGGGGTTGTCCTCCCATCAACTTCCCATTTTGCTTGCGACATGCAGAGATACGGACCTTGATGACTTTTGCACCCAAGCCCGTAAGCCGACTTATCACAAGGATCGTTCCCCATTTCTCCCCATCGATCTCGAACGTCCCATCCGGTCCGGCCTGCGGAACGTTCTCCATCTTCCCCAGTACGTCGAGCAGGTCGCGCGCTTCCTTGGAGAAGGTGAAGTCGAGGCCGGTCGTGTGGATGCCGCCGTGGATCGCCCGGTTCTTGGGAGCGTATCCTCCGATGTCCTTTCCGAGCTTGGCGACCTGGTAGAGCCGGTCGCAGTTGGCGACGAAGTCCTGGACCAGGACGTCCGTCTTGCCTGGCGATTTGCGCAGGCCGCGGCCGAGCTGCTGCAGCCAGATGCGGGCGGAGCCCGTCTGGCGCATGAACACGAGGTGGTCGACGTCGGGGACGTCCACGGCTTCGTTCAGTTTGTCCACGGTGATGAGCGTCCGTACGCGTCCCGCACGGAACGCCGGCAGACGTTCTTCCAGCTCCCGCTTGGGGATGCCGGAGTCGTAGAGCCGGGCTTCCGGGAAGAAGCTCGCTACGGCACGCGCGTGACGCTTGTTCTGGCAGAAGATGACCGTTTTGCAGCGGGTCTTCTGCGCTTCACGGATACGCTCGACCGTCGCTTCCAGCTTTTCGGCCAGGAAGACCGTGCGGTCGATTTGGTCGCGTGTGACGCGCCGGTCACCGGCTTTGATGCGGGTGAGCGCCTCGGACAAGGCCTCCTGGTTCACGTCCGCCAGGAGCACTTGGTAGTCCACGTCCGCGAGCGCGCCTTCCGCCAGCGCTCTGGCCAGCGGGAAGTCGAACACCGGTTCGCCGAACAGGTCGCGGATGTCCAATCCGTCCATGCGGTCCGGCGTCGCCGTCATGGCGAAGCGGAATGCCGCGCGGAAGTGCTCGATGGTCGGCTTGTAGGTCGCCGCCATGCTGCGGTGGCCTTCGTCGACGATGACGAGGCCGAAGGCGTTGCGCGGAATCTTCCGGCGCCGGTTATGCATCGTCTGGAACGTGCAGAACACGACGGACGCGTCCGGGTCCAGCTTCCCATCTTCGTTGAGATATTGGAGGCGGACGTCTGGGCCGAGCGTCTCGTGGAATTCCCTCGCCGCCTGCTTGATGGCGTCGTCCAGGTGAACGAGAAAGAGGATGGACGTCCGTTTGTGTTTCAGCCACCAGCGTGCAAACGCAGCGGCTACGACGGTCTTGCCCAGGCCGGTTGCCATGACCATCAGGGCGGTACCGGTTGCGACGGCGGCCCGGATAGCCGCCAATGCCTTGCGTTGGTAGGGAAAGAGGGTCTTCATCGGCATGCTCCTTTTTCGTCGTTTTCCATTGTGAACGACCGGTTACCCGCCCAATGCGGGACGTCCGAATCTACGCAATTTTGGGCGGAATGTCAATCCGTGGCCGCACCCATCTCCGTCGTCCGCCCGCCGCCCGTGCGCCGCCCCGCCCCCGCAGCTGACATCCGCCGCGCCTGTGGTACACTGCCTGCAGCGTTTTTGCACCGTTTCGTCCTTAATGAACGCCAGCCCGCGGGCCGGCGCGACCGTATGAAAAAGCAGAAGATTTCCTCTTCCACGCTCCTGTTCGTCCTTGCCTTCGCGGTGGTGGTCGGCCTCGTCGCCTACGTCGCCACGCGGCCGTCCGTGCCGTCCTCGTACAACGCCTTCGCCCAATGCCTCACGGAGAACGGCGCCAAAATGTACGGCGCCTGGTGGTGCCCGCATTGCTCCAACCAAAAGAAGCTCTTCGGCACGGCGTTCAAGGAAATCGAGTACATCGAGTGCTCGCCGGGCGGGTCCCGCACCATGTCCCAGCAGTGCGCCGCCGAGGGCATCGAAGGGTTCCCCACGTGGGTGTTCGCGGACGATTCGCGCCTGTCGGGCGAGCGCTCGTTCGAGGATCTCGCGTACAAGACCGGCTGCGAACTGCCCGCGGAAGCGAGCTAACGCCCGTCTATGAAACGGCTGTTGTGGGCCATTGTCGCGCTCTCCACCCTGGGCTTCGGCCTGGCGGTGTATTCCGCGGCGCATAAAACTGGCTTCGTCTCGGGCGCCTTGTGCGACCTGAGCGAGACGTTCAGCTGCGACATTGTGAACCGCGGCCCGTTTTCGGACGTGCTGGGCGTGCCTGTGGCGTTCATCGGGCTGATCGGCTACGCCTTCTTCGCCCTCACCGCCTTGCTGAAGCTGCGCCAGCAAGAGGACAAAACCCTCACCTGGTTCCTGTTCTTTCAGACGTTCTTCGGCCTGCTGTTCACGCTGTATCTCACCGGCATCGAGGCCTTCGTGCTGCGTGCCTGGTGCGTGGTCTGCCTGGGCTCCCAGGCGGTGATGCTCGCCTTGTTCGCCTGCGCGGCCCGCGTGCTGTGGCTGGAAGAACGCACGCCGTGGCAAAAGGCGCGTGCATTCGTCGGCGGACTGTTCCGCCGCCGCCCAACTTCTCCCCTATGAAAAACGTCGAACTCAACTTGGAGGCGCTGTTCGAGGAAATCACGGAACGCGGTCGGGAAGAAGGCGTCGTTTCGCACGAGGCCTTCCGCGACCTGGTGGAAGACGTCGTGGCCACGCACGCCGACATCGGCACCATGGGCGACGACACCTCCAGCGCCGACGTAACGGAACAGCTCACGGGCCGGTTCCCGGACTACCAGGCCGCCTTGAGCCTGAACGAAGCGGTGGACGAAGTGGACCTGTAACGCGCGCGCGGGCGCGGCATTCCTATGAAACTCACCTTCCACGGCGCAACGGACGAAGTGACGGGTTCGTGCATGACCTTGGACGCGCGGGACGCCTCGGGCCGCCCCCGACGGCTGGTGATTGACGCCGGCATGTTCCAAGGGGAGCGCATCTGCGGCAGCAAGAACCTGCGGCCGTTCGGGTTCGATCCCGCCACGGCGGAAGCGGCCTTCATCACGCATCCGCACGCGGACCACACGGGCCGCCTGCCCAAGCTCATCAAGGAGGGCTTCGCGGGGAAGGTCTACATGACCCGGCCGTGCGTGCCGCTGACCCGCGTGATCTTGGAGGATGCCCGCAAAATCATGGAAGAAAACGCCGAGAAATGCGGCGACCCGGTGATTTACGGGCGGGAGGATTTGGACGTGCTGCTGTCCCGCTGCGTGGGCGTGGGTTATCACGAGGCCGTGGACGTGGCCCCGGGCGTGCGGGTGAGTTTCCACGACGCCGGGCACATTCTCGGTTCCTCTTATATTTCGGTGGATGCGGAAGGGAAGCGCGTCGTGTTCTCCGGCGACATTGGCAACGACGACGTGCCGATTTTGCCCGACACGGAACCCATTTCCCGCGCCGACGCCGTGGTGTGCGAGGCCACGTACGGCAACCGCCTGCACGAAAGCCGCGCGGAACGGTCCGCCAAACTCCGGCACGCCATCGAGCGTTCCGTGGCGCGCGGCGGCGTATTGATGATCCCGGCGTTTTCCATCGAGCGCACCCAGGAACTGCTCTACGAGATCGACCAGCTGCTCGCCCACGGCCTGCACCTGAAGGTCCCCATTTTCCTGGACAGCCCGATGGCCATCCGCGCCACGGAAATCTACCGCCATTTCTCGCAGTACCTGCGCTTCGACGCCGACATCCTCGCCCAGCCGGACCGGGACTTCTTCTCCTTCCCGAACCTGCGCGAAACCCTCACGGCCGACGAATCGCGCGCCATCAACGACGTCCGCGGGCCGAAGATCATCATCGCCGGCAGCGGGATGATGACCGGCGGGCGCATCATGCACCACCTGATGCGCTACCTGTCCGACGCCAAGAACCTGCTGCTCATCATCGGTTACCAGGCCGGCGGCACGCTGGGCCGGCAGCTGTTCGACGGCGCCAAGGAAGTGACGATTTTCCAGAAGCGCATTCCCGTGCGCTGCGAAATCGAAGCCATCGGCGGCTTCTCCGCCCACGGTGACCGGGACAAGCTCACCCGCTGGCTCACGCCGGAGGAAGGCCCGGTGCCCAAGCGGATTTTCCTCTCCCACGGCGACCCGCCCGTCAAAGACGCCTTCGCGGAGCATCTGCGCGGCGCCCTGAAGACCGAGGTGCTGGTCCCGAAATCGGGGGAGGAGTACGAGATCTAAAGTGGTGCCGCACGCAAACACGCCCCTTGCCGGGGGCGTGTTTAAATTCCCAGCGTTCGGTTGTCGCCTTTTCGCGCGCCGTCCTTCAGCATGCCGGGCAGTTCACGGAAGAAATCGACCACGGAGGCGTCCACCAGCAGGTGGCGCGGTTCCACGGGGCGGGCGAGGGTGATGCCGTCGAGCGAGCGGGCGCGGGAAAGCGCCACGTAGGTTTGGCCCGAGGCGAAGGCGCCGCGGCCCAAGTCCACGTGCACGCGGTCGAAGGTTTTTCCCTGGCTTTTGTGGATAGTGACGGCCCAGGCGAGCCGCAACGGAATCTGGGTGAAGCTGCCGACCTTCTCCTGTGCCAGCCCCTTGGCCTTCTGGTCGTACACGCTGCGGTACACGGTCCACTGGTGCGGGCCGGCGTCGATCTCCTCGCCATCGTCCGTTTCCACCGTTACGGCCGCCTTCCCGCACGCCTTCACCGTGCCCACC
This sequence comes from uncultured Gammaproteobacteria bacterium, assembly GCA_964499955.1. GTDB lineage: Bacteria > Patescibacteriota > Patescibacteriia > UBA9934 > GWF2-40-263 > JAJYIV01. Next base: position 22,435 of record CAZCMI010000010.1, on the reverse strand, counting down.
GTGCCGTTCACGTAGCGGCCTTCCATGTCGTTCGCCACGAACATGACGCGCGCGCCGGGCGCGAGCAGCAGCGAATCGGACGTCGGCATGTCCTTTTCCCCGAACGAGCCCTGGGAGAAACCGGCATAGCGCGAAACGGCGCCGGGGAGCGCCGACAGGCGGCGTTGGTTGATTTCGTCCGCCGCGGCGTTGGTGGACGTGAGCACCACGGTGCCGCCGTCCGCGCGGCCGACGCGGGCGCGCAACGCGGCGAAATGGGGCGGGCCGGCGCTGCGGTCCCGCACGGCGTTCAGGACGTCGACGAAGCGCGGGTCGGCCTGGCGGAACACGCGGTTCAGTTCCACGAACGCGACCTCCCGCCGTTCCACCAGTTCGCGGAACACGTCGGAGCCGAAGAAAAACGGCGTGTCGTAGGCGCGGGCGTAGTCGCCCTTTTCGTCCGTGCCGAGCACCGGCGGCAATTGGAACAGGTCGCCAATCACCGCGACGCGCAGGCCGCCGAACGGCTCCTTGCGTTCGCGCGCCCCGCGCAGGAAGGCGTCCACGGCGTCCAGCAGGTCCGCGCGCACCATCGAAATCTCGTCGATCACGAGCGTGTCCACGGCGCGGTACAGCGGGTCGTCGTCCGCCGCCTGGCCTTTTTTCTTGGCGTCGCGCACGGAGATGCCGGGGCCGAACCGGAAGAACCCGTGGATGGTTTCCCCCTCCACATTCAGTGCGGCCACGCCCGTGGGCGCCAGCACGGCGCAGCGCCGCCCCGCCCGTTCGCGGAACTGGCGCAGCAGGGTGGATTTGCCCGTGCCCGCCCGGCCCGTCACGAAGACGAACGGCGCCCCCCGTTCCATTTCCTCCAAGGCGCGGTCGAACTCAGCGGTCCGTACCAGGTTCGGTTGTGTTCGGTGCGTAGCCATGTCGCGCCATCATAGCCGATGGTGGCCGCCGGACCAAACGAAATATCCCAGCCGAGCCGGGATATCTTGCCGCCGAACAGAGTTCCGTAGAACCTCATTTGCGTGACTGTAGTATACCGCGCGCCGCCGCCGCTGTCCAGCCGCCGCTCCCCGGCCGCCCCGCGCCCGGCGCAACCCATTGCCAACACGGCGTTTTTCGCCTATCATCGCCGGACTATGAGCCACGGCAACGTCATCATCCGCTTCGAAAACGTCTCCTTCGGCTACGGGGAGGACAACCCCGTCCTGGACGAGGCGTCCTTTTCCGTCCGCGAAAACGCCAAGTTCACCGTCATGGGCCAGAACGGGGCGGGGAAGTCCACCATCTTCAAACTCATCACCGGGGAATTGAAGCCGTCCGAGGGCAAGATCCACCTGCTGCAAGGCGCCACCATCGCCACGGCCAAGCAGGTCATGGCGCGGGAGTTCCTCGACGACACCGTGGAGGACTATTTCGCCCGGGCGTTCGAAGAGAAGAAATACGACCTGGACCGCCGCATCAAGGACGTGCTCGACACGGTGAACCTCGATGCTCCGCTCGACAAGAAGATCGGTGCCTTTTCCGGCGGCCAGCAGGCACGCCTGCTCCTGGCGTTCGCCCTCATCCAGGAACCGGACATTCTGCTGCTCGACGAGCCGACCAACAACCTGGACCAGGACGGCATCGAACACCTCACGGGCTTTTTGATGATGTACCCGAAGACGGTGCTGGTGATTTCCCACGACGCCGACTTCCTCAACGCCTTCACCGAAGGCGTGCTGCACCTCGACGTGTTCAGTGGCAAGGTCGAGCGCTACGAGGGCAACTACTTCAACGTGGTGGAGGAAATCGCCGCGCGCGTGGAACGCGACCGCATGCAGAACGCCCGCATGCTGAAGGAAATCCAGGACCGCAAGGACAAGGTGAACTTCTTCGCGCACAAGGGCGGCAAGATGCGCGCGTTGGCCGCGAAGCTGCGCGAGCAAATCGCCGACGCGGAGGAAAACATGGTCGAGGTGAAGCGCGACGACAAGACCATCAACGACTTCACCATTCCCGCCCAGCCGTTCCCCGACGTGATGGTGCACCTGACGTCGCTCAAGGTCATCAAGAACCACGAGGCGCGCCGCGCGGACGTGGACATCAAGCTCCGCAAGGGCCAGCACCTGCTGGTGGAAGGGCCGAACGGCATCGGCAAGTCCACGCTGCTGCGGACGCTCGCGTCCAACGAGGACCCGGGCGCCAAGATCGCCGAGGGCGTGAAGGTCGGCTACTACAAGCAGGATTTTTCCGGCCTCGACTTCGACCAGACGGCGTACCAGTCGCTTGAGGGCGTGATGGACGTGCCGAACAACGAAACGCTGCGCCGCACCGCCGCGCAATTCCTGCTGGACGGCGACGCGCTGCGCACCAAGGTCGGCGCGCTGTCGGAAGGGCAGAAGGGCCTGCTGTGCTTCGCCCGCTTCGTCCTGCAGCAGCCGGGCCTGCTCATCTTCGACGAGCCCACCAACCACATCAACTTCCGCCACCTGCCGGTCATCGCCCGCGCACTCGACGCCTTCCAAGGCGCCATGATCGTCGTCTCCCATGCGCCGGACTTCGTGAAGGAAATCCAGTTCGACCAGACGCTGGACCTGGCGGCGTTGTAGGAGAAAACTCCTCCCTTGGGAGGAGTTTTTAAAAATCTACGTTTGCACCAAGCTCTTTTAGTCGGAGGATGAGGCTCATTATCAGCTGATCCTGGATACGTTTAATGATGCGGATATCGTCATTGTTGTAGAATCCTTCTATCAGAACTTCTATGTCCGTTCGTAGTGATTCTTCGGGAATACTTAGACACGTCACGGAAAATCCATGCAGCTTTCCTGATTGCTTGGGCGGCAACGGGCGATGCGTCGCACCGTTTTTCTGAACCCCTCCCGAAACCCGTACTTTTCCACCGCAAGGATGCCGTATTCGGAACAAGATGGGTGGAACCGGCACTGTATTCGTTTCCGCAAGACCTTCGACAACGTAAGTTGGTAAACGCCGACGGCGAACACGAAAAAGAGCTGACCCCATCCCTCAAATCTCATACGTTACCCGTTCTTTTTTCACCGCTTGGGAATTGCATTTCTGGCATTTGTCAAAGTCGATGATTTTTTCGTCCGGTATGAAGGCAAACATGGAGCAAGAGCAGTTTTTCGCGCAGTTGCTCATTTGATTTGACGCATTCTGATCTTCCTCGGCCTTGCCGTAGAACCATATGTGGCCGCAGGCAAGGCAGGTAACCTTCGTTTCCGTAATCCGCTTTTTGTTTGGAGACGCGCTCGTTGATGCGGATACGACGGACGGAACCAAGTCCTTCCTGCAGTGCTTGCACCGGATCGCCTCGTCCAACATGGATCCGGCGCAAAATGGACAGGTCTTCATATGGTTAGTTATAGCCCGTAATTACCCCGTCTTCCTCGTAGAAACACATTGGTCTTTTATCGTTCCAACAATATTGGTACTTGTCTCCTCGTCCATAATTTGAAACATTTACGTAATTTGGACGACCGCGAGATTCAATAAGCATGGAATATGTCATGCCGATCCAGTAATCACCGCGCGCCAGCCGCGTGCATGTATCCCTTGACCAATTCGGATGACGGGCGCAAATCTGACCGGCTTTACTTGCCGCCCAAGCCCGTTCATTCGCTTCCGCCTCCCGTCTCCACGCCTCTGCCTCTCTTTCTCGCTTAGCTGTCTCCGCTTGTTCTTGTGCAGTCAGTTCACGACTGATCGTAACGCCTTGCTCGGTCTTTTTGTATTCATTCCGTGCAACAATGAAGATTCTGTTACGCGGTGTCGTCAACGGAGCGTCTACCTTGTAAATACCTTCTTCGTTCGGTTCATGCGCTTGTCCATCCACTGTTACGCTTGTGGCGTCGCTCACCGTAAATTCTAACGTGTAACTGGCATTCGATCCCTGGTGTCCCGTCTCACTTATCACGATGATGGCGGGGCTCGGATAGCCCTCCAGGAATTGTTTCTCAACCGAATCCAGATGAACGAGCAACAGAAAGAACAACGAAAGCAGGATAAAGATTACAGAAAGCACCGTACGCGACACGTGCGTTCGCCATGAACGTATCCTGTCCACCAACGTCTGTTCCTGGCTTGCACCTTTTACCGACCAAATGATGACGATTATGAAGATGGCTGCTAATAAAGGCTGAATGGATAGAAGCAGGACGTAGGCGAATGTGCAGGCGCAAAATAGCCCACATCCTATTCCCATCTTCGTTTTTTCTTCCTTTTGTTCAGGGGTAATCACTTGCTTCTGTGCTGAATCTGCCCCGCAATACTTGCATTTTATCGCCTCATCTTGCACTTCTTCCGCACAATACGGACATTTCTTCATATGACCCTGGTTGGTGGGTGTTATCCGGCCGCGGGTATCACAAAACCCGCCGCCAGCTTTTCCCCTTGCGGGGAACGTAGCCCTTTCGGGATACGACCAACCAGGATTGCTGAACGACGGGTTCAGTAACCTGGTTGGTTTTGATGCCATGCCAAGCGCAAAACGCCTGGTTTAGGCTGAATTGTATGGGAATGATAGGAGAAAAATGGATTTTTATCAAATGGATAGTAAGAAACATAAAACCAAACCACCCCGTCTTGCGATGGGGCGGTTGTTGGTCCCGGATGGTGGACCCGACGAGAATCGAACTCGTTGTCGTGGGTGTCAATTCCACTAAGGCAGCCATGCCCGGGCCCGTGGCCCGAACGGACGAAGCCCGCGCATCCGGGATGATGGAAATAAAGAACCCCCCAACGGTTTTTCAACCACTGGGGGATTCTTTATTGACACCCACGATGCTGCCTTAGCGTACCTGCATTCAACCATGCTTTTTTCGTTTTGTCAACGCCCGCCTTGTGGATAACTGCGCGTGGCGGCGGCCAGGCGGTGGACGCGCACGGTTTTTTCTCTTAGGATGCGGCCATCCTCCCCTATGTCCACGCGCCCAGACCAGATCCGCAATTTTTGCATCATCGCCCACATCGACCACGGCAAGTCCACGCTGTCCGACCGGCTGCTTGAAGTCACCGGCACGGTGGACAAGCGCAAAATGCAGGAGCAGATCCTCGACTCCATGGACCTGGAGCGCGAGAAGGGCATCACCATCAAGCTGGCCCCCGCCCGCATGGCGCACAAGGGCGTCACACTGAACCTCATCGACACGCCGGGGCACGTGGACTTCACCTACGAGGTGTCCCGCTCGCTGGCCGCCGTGGAGGGCGCGGTGCTGCTGGTGGACGCCACGCAGGGCGTGCAGGCGCAGACCATCGGCAACCTGTATCTTGCGATGGCCGAGGAACTGAAGATCATTCCCGTGCTGAACAAGATCGACCTGCCCGCGGCGGACGTCCCGCAGCGCACGGAGGAACTGGTGAAGCTGCTCGGCTGCGACCCGTCAGAAATTCTCACGGTCAGCGGGAAAACGGGGCAGGGCGTGCCGGAACTCCTCGACGCCATCGTCGAGCGCATTCCGCCGCCGCAGGACACGGCCGCCAACCCGGCGCGCGCGCTGGTCTTCGATTCCGCCTACGACGACTACCGCGGCGTTGTGGCCTACGTCCGCGTGATGGACGGCACGCTGAAAAAAGGCGACCGGGTCAAAATGATGGCCACCGGCGCGGAAAGTGAAATCCTCGACCTGGGCGCCCTGGTGCCCGGCGCCCCCAGCCGCCTTCATTCGCTGCCCGTGCTGGAAAACGGCCAAATCGGCTACGTCGTGTCGGGCCTCAAGGACATCCAGGCCTGCCGCGTGGGCGACACGCTCACCCACCGCGACGCCCCCGCCGCCGAGGCGCTGGGCGGCTACAAGACCGTCAAACCGATGGTCTACGCCGGCATCTTCCCGAAGGAAGGCAGCGACTTCCAGCGCCTGCGCGAGGCCATGGAACGCCTGAAACTCAACGACGCCGCGCTGGACTACGAGCCCGAACACCAGCCCGCGCTCGGCTACGGCTTCCGCTGCGGCATGCTCGGCATGTTGCATTTGGAAATCGTGAAGGAACGCCTGACGCGCGAGTTCAACCTGGACCTGGTGGTGACGGTGCCGTCCGTGGCGTACCGCGTGAACCTGATGGGCGGGGAGCAGACCACGGTCAAAAGCCCGCTCGAGCTGCCGGACCCCTCGCGCATCGACTCCATCGAAGAACCGTGGGTGACGGTGGACGTGGTGGTGCCCGTGGAATACGTCGGTGCGGTGATGCAGTTCCTGCAGGAGCGCCGCGGCACATACAAGACCACGGAATATCTCTCGCAGCAGCAGGCCATCTTGCATTACGACGTCCCGCTTTCGATGGTGATCGTGGACTTCTACGACCGCCTCAAGAGCATCACCTCCGGCTACGCCTCGCTGAACTACGAATTCAAGGAATACCGCGTGGCCGACGTCGTGCGGCTCGACATTTTGGTGGCGGAAGAACCCGAGGACGCCCTGGCCCAGCTGGTGTACCGGGACCAGGCCGAGCGCATCGGCCGGCGCATCGTCGCCGCGCTGAAGGAGAGCATTCCGCCGGCGTGGTTCGTGATCAAGCTGCAGGCGGCCGTGGGCGGCAAGATCGTGGCAGCGGAGCGCATTTCGGCGCTGCGCAAGGACGTCACGGCCAAGCTCTACGGCGGCGACGTCACCCGCAAACGCAAGCTCTTGGAGAAGCAGAAGAAGGGCAAGGCCAAGATGGCCGAACTGGGCACCGGCCGCGTGGAAATCCCCACGGACGCGTACCTGTCCGTGTTGAAGAGGGATTGATATACTTCCTCCTACATATGAACCGCAAAACCGTTCGCACCGTGTGGGCCGTCATCGCTGTCATGGTCATCGTCAGCATGGTGGCGTCCACCATGGTCTATTCGTTTTTCTAGCGCGCCGCCTCGCCCCGCAGTTAACCGCGTTTAACGGCCCGTTCCTATGTCTCCCGTCTGGCAGGTGGCCGAACCCGCGCCGAGCGACGCCTTCGCCTCGTTCCCGGACCTGCGTCCGGCATTGTTGCAGTTGTTGTGGAACCGGGGCCTGCGCACCCGCGAAGATATCGCCGCGTACTTGGGTCCCGACTGGGACCGGCACGCCCACGCGCCCGCCTTGTTCCTCCGCATGCCCGAAGCCGTGGCACGCGTGTTCGCCGCGCTCGAAGCCGGTGAGGGAATCGTCGTGCATGGCGACTATGACGCCGACGGCGTGTGCGGTTCCGCCGTGCTGGTTTCGACCTTGCGCGACGTCTGCCGCCGCCTGAACTTCGACGAGTCGAAAATTTCGTCCTACGTCCCCCACCGGGAAAAAGAGGGCTACGGCATGTCCGTTCCCACCATGGAATTGCTGGCGAAGGAGCGCGGCGCCAAACTCGTCATCACGGTGGACTGCGGCATCAGCAACAAACCGGCCATCGACCGCGGGCGGGAATTGGGCGTCGACACCATCGTGTGCGACCACCACGCCATGCCGGAGGAATTGCCGGAGGCGATCCTGATCCACCCGCAGGTGCCGGGGGAGACGTACCCGAACAAGCATCTCTGCGGCACGGGCGTGGCCTTCAAGCTCGCTTCGGCCCTGGTGGAGGAGGCGCGCCGCCGCGGGGCCGATTTGCCGGCGGGCCACGAGAAATGGCTGCTGGATTTGGTCGCCATCGCCACGGTGACGGACGTCATGCCACTGGCGGGCGAAAACCGCGTGTTGGAAACGTACGGCCTGAAGGTGTTGAACAAAACCCGCCGCCCCGGCCTGCGCAAGCTGTTCGACGTGGCGGGCGTGGACCTGGGCAAGGTCGACACGGGCACCATCGGCTTTCGCATCGGTCCGCGGTTGAACGCCGCGGGGCGCATGGAGCACGCCTCCTGGGCGTTGGAATTGCTGCTGGCCGAAGACGACGCCGAGGCGCAGCGCCTGGCTGAGCAGTTGCAGCAGGCGAATGTGGCGCGGCAGGAAGCGTCGGAACAGATGTACCGCGAGGCCAAGGATTTGGTGGGCGACCCGGGCGACCGCAAGCTGATCGTCGCCGTGGGGGACGGTTGGTCGCCTGGGCTGGTGGGATTGGTGGCATCCAAGTTGGTGAACGATTTCCACCGGCCCGTGTTGGTGGTGGGCCACACGGACGGCCTGCGCGTGGGGTCCGGACGCAGCGTGCCCGGCTTCGACGTGACGGCGGCCGTGCGCGCCGGCGCGGCGCATTTGGACAAGTTCGGCGGGCATCCGCAGGCCTGCGGGTTTTCCGTCCACGGCGCGGACCGCTGGGCGGCCGCGTTGGAAGCCATGCGCGCCTACGCCGACGAGCACCTCAAGCCGGAACAAGCCGTGCCCACCCTGGCCATCGACGCCGAACTGGCATTGGAAGAAGCCGACTGGGACGTGCTGGCCGACCTGGACCGGCTGCAGCCGTTCGGGGAGGGGAACCGCCCGCCCGTGTTCGCCAGCCGCGGCCTGCTGGTGTCCGGCGTGGACCCGGTGGGCGCCACCGGCGCGCATCTGCGCCGGGCCGTGCGCTCACCCAAGGGCAAGATCGTGAAGATGATCGGCTTCCGCTTCGGCCATTTGGTGGGCGCGCTGCCGCTCGGCTCACGCGTGGACGTCGCCTACGAACTCGGCGTAAACGAATGGAACGGCCGCAAGGAAGTGCAGTTCAAGATCGTGGACGTGCGCCCCGTATAACCGCCTCGCCCGCATGATTTCCTCCTTCTTATGACCCTCCGCATCTACACCGACGGCGGTTCGCGCGGCAATCCCGGCCCGTCCGCCGCCGCCGCCGTTTTGAAGGAACTGAAGGACGGCCACGAAGGAAAAGTCGTCGCCACCGCTACCAAGTGGCTGGGCAAGACCACCAACAACCAGGCCGAGTACACGGCCATCGTCATCGGCCTCGAAAAGGCCAAGGAGCTGGGCGCCACGGTGGTGCAGGTGTACATGGATTCCGAGCTGGCGGTGAAGCAGCTCACGGGCAAGTACAAGGTGAAGAACCCGGACATCGCCAAGCGGTTCTTGGAGGTCCACAACCTCATGACGCAATTCGCCCGCGTCACCTTCACCCACGTCCGGCGCGAAAAGAACACCGAAGCCGACGCCCTGGTGAACGAGACGATCGACGCGCATCTCAAATAGGATGCGCGTTTGTGCTATACTGGCCCCAACGTATGGCACTCTTCGGCGCATTCAAAGCCAAACCGACAGGGTTTTTGGGCGTGGACGTCGGTTCCAGCGGCCTCAAGGTCGTGGAACTGATGGCGGAAAAGGGCCGCCCGAAACTCATGACCTACGGCTATTCGGAGCTGCGCCCGGGCGAGGCGGGCGATCCGTTCGGCGACACCAAGGCCGCCGGGGAGTTGCTGTCCTTCATTTGCAAGAAGGCGGGCGTGAAGGCCGTGCAGGCCATGGCGGCGCTGCCGGCGTCCAGCGTGTTTTCGGCCATGGTGGCCGTGCCGCGCAAGGGCAACGAGGGCCCGAAGGAACTCAAACCGCTCGTGGACGCGCAGATCGCCAAACTCACCCCGTTGCCGCTGGCCGAGATGGTCACCTACGCCACCTACGTGGACGACGTGTTGAAGAAGCCGGAACCGGCCAAGGGCGTGGGGGACGCCAAGAAAAACCCGTACGTCCGCGTGCTGGTCACCGGCGCCGCCAAATCCCTCGTGCAGAAATACGTCGAGATTTTCAAAGCCGCCAAACTCGAATTGAAAGCCATCGACTCCGAGGCCTTCGCCTTGATCCGCGCCCTGGTCGGCAAGGACAAAAGCACCATCGCCGTGTTGGACATCGGCGCGCGGCGTACCAACATCACCATCGTGGAGAGGGGCATCCCGTTCGTCACGCGCAGCATCAACGTGGGCGGGTCGGCCGTCACCCGGCGCATCATGGAGCAGATGAAGGTCTCCGAGGAGGACGCCGAGCAGATGAAAATCGACCTGTCGTCGGCGGAAGAAGGGGACGCGCCGCTGCCGCCGGCGCTGGAAGCCGTGGTGCAGCCGGTGGTGCACGAGACGAAATTCGCCTTCCAGCTGTACGCCAACATGGACCTCACCGACGGCAAGCGGGTGGAGAAAGTCATCCTGACGGGTGGGGCGTCCCACCTGCCGCGCCTGCCGGACGTGCTCAAGCAGGCCCTGAACCTCAACGTCTACCGCGGCGACCCGTGGGCGCGCGTCGTGTACCCGGCCGAGCTGCGCCCCGTGCTCGACGACATCGGCCCGCGCATGAGCGTGGCGGTGGGCCTCGCGATGCGCGACATCACGTAATCATTGCCTATGCCACTTTTCCGCGACGCCGAAGGACGGATCAGCTGGGTCGAACTGCTCATCATCCTGCTGGTGGTGGGTATCGTGGCCGCCGTTTCCGCCGTGGCCGTCAACACGGCCCGGTCCAATTACCGCGACGCCACGCGTCTGTCGCAGGTCCGCCAGGCGCAGATCGCCATGGAGGCGTATTTCGGCGCCACCAACGCCTATCCGCCCGGGGAGCAGCTGCCCATCGGGGACCCGGCGCAATCCGCCTGCCTCGGCACCGGCGGCTTCAAGGCCGACTGTTCCGGCGATGCAGACGTCTTCCAGCGCGTGGTGCGAGGTACCCTCGACATCGGCCTGCGCGGACTCAACGCCTGCGGCAACCCCCCGCGCAACGCCTTCTGCTACACCGCCTTGCTGGGCGGGGACACCTACGCGCTGCAGTTCGAACTGGAAAACGCCCTGCCCGAAGTGGGCCTGGTCCGCGGCGTGAACTGCGCCACGCCCGAAGGCATGGCAGGTGGCCCGTGCCGGTAGAAACAAACCGCCTCCGGGCGGTTTTTCGTCACGCGGCGTTTTGACGAACGGCATTTTTCGCGGTATCGTAAAGGCCTCCCCCAAGATTAACTGCTTGTTCGTATGGCAACGAAGCGGCTGAGCTTGGAAGACGTCGACGCGAAGTTTGAGAAGAAGTTGGAGGCGATGGATCAGAAGTTTGAGAAGCGACTTGAGGCCATGGATCAGAGGATTGAAGCCATGGACGCGAAGTTCGACAAGAAATTCGATCGGTTGGAGAATACGCTGATTGAATTCATGGACTTCGTGCGGGAACACGTGGCGATGAAGTCCGACGTGGATGCGTTGAACCACCGCATGTCCGTCCTGGAAGACCACCAGGTCCGCATGATGGAAAAAATGGACGCGGAACTGGCCGCGCCTACGTACCGCATGGACCGCTTCGAACGCCGCCTCTCCACCGTGGAAAAGAAAGTGGGTATCAAGGCGTAAAACGGCAACCGGCCACACGGCCGGTTTTGCGTTTGCAAAACAACGAGCGCACCCGGGGCGAGGAGCGCGTTTCCGCCCTTTTGTCAACCGTCCCGGCCTGATACAATCGGGCCATTCCTATGACCAAGGCCGACGCTAAAACCCGCATCGCCCAGCTGCGCGACGCCATCGACACGTACCGCTACGCCTACCACGTCTTGGACGAATCCCCGCTGTCGGACGCCGCCTTGGATTCGCTCAAGCACGAGCTGTACGAGCTGGAGCAGCGGTACCCGGACCTCATCACGCCCGATTCGCCCACCCAGCGCGTGGGCGGCGCGCCGATGGCGAAGTTCCAAAAGGTCGTCCACCGCGCCCCCATGCTGTCCATGGAGGACGTGTTCACGCCCGAGGAATTCGCCGCGTGGGACGCCCGCATCCGCAAGTTGGCTGGCGCCGGCGCGCTGGCGTATTTCTGCATGCCGAAAATCGATGGTCTCGCCGTCACGCTCACGTATCAGGACGGCCGACTGGTTACGGCGGCCACCCGCGGCGATGGGCGCGTCGGGGAAGACGTTACGCACAATGTCCGCACCGTTGAGTCCGTCCCGCTTCGCCTGGCCGATCTTCCATCCGCCGCCATGCCCGCCACACCGGCGCCTTCCATCGTCGAAGTCCGCGGCGAAATCTACCTCCCGGTGAAGGCCTTCGAGAAGATGAACAAGGAACAGGAAAAAGCGGGGAAGCCCGTCTTCGCCAATCCGCGCAACGCCGCCGCCGGGAGCGTGCGCCAGCTGGACCCGGCCATCGCCGCCTCCCGCCCGCTGCAATTCATCGCCTGGGACTTGCTCACCGACCTCGGGCAGAAAACGCAGGAGGAAGAAGCGGTCCTGTTGAAGAAACTCGGCTTCAAGTTCGTCCCCAAGGCCGAGCGTTGCGACGACGTCCCGGCCGTGGAAGCGTATTGGCGCGCCATGCAGAAGGCGCGTGCGGGTTTGGATTTCTGGATCGACGGCCTGGTGGTGCGCGTGAACGACAATGCCGTCTACGAACGCCTCGGCACGGTGGGGAAGACCCCGCGCGGGTTGGTGGCGTGGAAATTCCCGGCCGAAGAGGCCACGGCGGCCGTGCATGACATCGCGTGGTACGTCGGCCGAACGGGTGCGCTCACGCCGGTGGCCGTGCTGGACCCAACCTGGATCGGCGGCACGACGGTGCAGCACGCCTCCTTGCACAACCAGGACGAAATCGAGCGCCTCGACGTCCGCGTGGGCGACACGGTCATCTTGTACAAGGCGGGCGACATCATCCCGAAGGTGAAGGGCGTGTTGAAGGAACTGCGGCCGAAGGGCGCGCGCAAAACCCACGCGCCCAAGGTCTGCCCCGTGTGCGGCTCGCCCGTGGCCCGGCGGGACGGCGAAGTGGCCATCACCTGTTCCAATGCGCGCTGCCCGGCCAAGGACGCCGAGGCCGTGCTCTACGCCGCCCGCGCCTTCGGCATCGACGGCCTGGGCCCGCAAACCATCACGCAGTTGCTGGAAACCGGCCTGGTGAAGCGCCCTTCCGACCTCTTTGCCCTGACGGAAGCGGATCTGCTCACGCTGGAGGGCTTCGCCGACGTGTCGTCCAAAAAGCTGGTGGAGGAAATCCAGCGGCGCAAAACCATCACGCTCGACCGGTTCATCGCCGCGCTCGGCATCCGCAACGTGGGCGGGGAAACCGCGTACGATTTGGCGCGGCATTTCGGCACGGTCCACGCCGTGATGAAAGCGACCGCCGACGATCTGCAAGCGGTGCCCAACGTCGGGAAGGTCGTGGCGGAAAGCGTCGTCGACTATTTCGCCGATCCCCATCATCGGGAAACCGTCGAAGGGTATCTCGCCCACGGCGTCCGGATCGAACCGCCCAAACTCGCCGCCTCCCGCCCGCTCGAAGGAAAAATCTTCGTCCTCACCGGCTCGATGGAAGCGATGTCGCGCGAGGAAGCCGAGGCGAAAATCAAGGAGCTGGGCGGCAAGGCCGCGGGCAGCGTCAGTAAGAAAACGTCCTTCGTGGTGGCCGGGGAGGAAGCCGGTTCGAAGCTCAAAAAGGCCCGGGAACTCGGCGTGCCTGTCTTGTCCGAGTCGGCATTCCTGGCTATGCTGGCGAAAGCGTAAATACGTAGCCGATTTGGGACAATACCCGCTGACAACCTTGGGCGGAGGATCTACGCGGCTCCCGACGTCAGAGATCCGACGACCATGAGGGAGGCCGACGTGAAGGAGGCCGAACCGGGTTGGAAGAGGGTGTTGTTCCAAATCGGCATTGCTCGTCTACACCACTACTCACTTCCCCGTATGCTCACCAACGACGAATTGAAGCGCCTGGCGGTCTTGTCCCGCCTGCGCCTGGACGACGCCGCCTTGGACGACATGCGCGCCAAGGTCGGTTCCATCATCGAATACGTGGACAAGCTGCAGGAAGTGGACACGGAGGGCGTGCCGGAAATCGCCAACGGCGTGGAGCAGACGGACGTGTTCCGCGACGACGTGCCGGAGGGCTGCACGGCCGAGGACCGCGCGCGGCTGGTGGACGCCTTCCCGCGCCGCACGGGCGACTTGTTGGAAGTGCAGGCTGTGTTCGCGCGCAAGGAATAACTATGGATATCCGCACGCTCACCGTTGCCGAGGCCGCGCACAAACTTGCCGACGGCTCGCTCACCAGCGAAGCCCTTGTTTCGGCGTCGTTGAAGGAAATCAAAGCGGCCAACCCGGACGTGAACGCCTTGGCCGGCACGTACGAAGGCGCGTTGGACGCCGCCCGCGAGGCGGACCGCCGCCGCGCCGCCGGGGAAGCCCCGGGCCCGTTGGCCGGCATTCCCGTGGCCGTGAAGGACAACATCTTGGTAAAGGGTGAAATCGCCGCGGCCGGTTCCCGCATGCTGGCGGAGTACCGTGCCTCGTATGACGCCACGGTGACGGCGCGCTTGAAGGCCGCCGGGGCCGTCTTGGTCGGCCGGGCGAACATGGACGAATTCGCCATGGGGTCGTCGTCGGAAACGTCGTTCCACGGGCCGACGCGCAACCCGTGGGACTCGTCCCGCGTGCCTGGCGGTTCCAGCGGCGGTTCGGCTGCCGCCGTGGCCGCGGGGTTCGTGCCTGCCGCCCTCGGTTCCGACACGGGCGGTTCCGTGCGCCAGCCCGCGTCGCTGTGCGGCGTGGTCGGCCTCAAGCCCACCTACGGCCGCGTGTCCCGCTACGGCCTCATCGCCATGGCGTCGTCGCTCGACCAGATCGGTCCGCTCACCCGCACGGTGGAAGACGCCGCGCTCGTGCTGCGCGCCATCGAAGGGCCGGACCCGAAGGACGCCACCACCGCTCAACTCCCCGAAACCTTCCTGCCCGAATTGGAAACGGACGGCGTGAAGGGCCTGCGCGTTGGCCTGCCCAAGGAATTTTTCGTCGAAGGCATGGATCCGCGCGTGAAGGACGCCGTGATGAAAGCCGTTCTCGTATTGGAGGCGGGCGGCGCCACGGTGCGCGAAATCTCCCTGCCGCACAGCGCCTACGCCCTGGCCGCCTACTACGTGAACATGCCCGCGGAAGCCAGCTCCAACCTGGCCCGCTTCGACGGCGTGCGCTACGGCCACGCCGTGCCCGGCGACACCTTGGCGGAGACCTACGCCGCCAGCCGCTCCGAGGGCTTCGGCGGGGAAGTGCAGCGCCGCATCATGCTGGGCGCCTACGTGCTCTCCGCCGGCTATTACGACGCCTACTACCGCAAGGCCATGCGGGTCCGCACGCGGATCAAGCGGGACTTCGAGGAGGCGTTTAAGGACGTGGACGTCATTGCCGGGCCGACCTCGCCGTCGGTGGCGTGGAAGATGGGCGAGAAGTTCAACGACCCGCTCACCATGTACCTGTCGGACATTTACACCGTCTCGGCGAACTTGGCAGGCGTCCCCGCCGTGTCGATGCCGTGCGGATTCGTCTCCGAAGGCGGCGCCGAGCTGCCGGCGGGCCTGCAATTCCACGCCCGGCATTTCAACGAAGCGGCCCTGTTCCGCGCCGGCATGTTCTACCAAGCGCAAACGGACTGGCACCGCCGCGCGCCCGGTGCACGAGCGTAAGCCGACCGACCCGCTGTCTTCCGACGACATGCCCCCAACCTTCTTCCACGCCCGCCAGCCCTGGACCCGGCATGTCGCCCATGCCGCGTTTTGGGCGCATATCGCCTTGGCGGGCGTCTTCGCGTCCGGCTGGGACGTGCCGGGCGCCTTCGACGAGTGGTTTCTCGTTTGGATCGCCCTGCTCGCCGCCGCCGGATTGCTCCTGCCGTGGGCTTTGTGCCGGTTCATTGCGCCGTTGCGTGCGGCCATCACTCCCGCCCGCTTGGGACTATATGAATTCCTCGGCGTCATCGGCATGCTGCTTGGCTGGGGAGGGACATTCGGCCTGTACCGCGTGGGCTTAGAATACGATTCCTTGGTGCATTTCGCCTCTTGCGGGATGATCGCCTTCGTCGTACTGGACGCGTCCATGCGCGCCTTCCCCCGGCTGGCCGCGCGCCGCACCGTCCTTTTGTGGACGGGCTTCGCCATTACCATGATTGCGGGTGCCGCCAATGAACTGTTCGAATGGGCGGGCGACCGCTGGCTCGGCACGGCCATGTACGGGGAGGCGGGCCAGGACCTCGATACCGTCTACGACTTCGCGGCGAATGTCGCCGGCTTTTTCATCGGCGCCTGGGCGGCCCTTCGGAAGCAACCGAAACGGTCCTCTGCCGCATCTCCGCGCGTATGATCCCGTATTTCGAACTCGTTTCGTTCCAGATCGGCCCGTTCACCGTGTACGTGTGGGGCCTTTTGGTGGCGCTCGGTTTGCTGGCGGGCACCTGGGCGGCCGGGCGGTTGGCCAAGGAACGCGGCTTGGACCCGAAGGTATTTTGGGACGTGGCGGGCATTGCCGCGGCCGCGGGCATCGTCGGCGGGCGACTGCTGCACGTCGTTTTGTACGCCCCGGCGCATTATCTCGCCCATCCGGCGGAGATCGTCGCCTTGTGGGACGGGGGCATTTCCATCACCGGTTCGCTGATCGCCGCCGCGCTCGCCGTGTTTCTTTTCCTGCGCCGCCGCCGGTTGGACGTGCTCCATCATCTCGACACGGCGTTTTTCGGCCTGCCGTTGGGGTATGCCATTGGGCGCGTCGGCTGCTTCCTCATCCACGACCATCCCGGCACGCTCACGCATTTCCTGCTGGGCGTGCGGTATCCCGACGGCACGGTGCGGCACGACTTGGGTTTGTACGAGGCGTTGAGCGGGGCGGGGCTGTTCGCCGTGTTTCTCGTGTTGCGCCGCCGCCAGGCGAAGCCGCCCGCGTATGTGATTGCCTTCCTGCTGTGGTACGGCGTCGCCCGTTTCCTGCTGGATTTCCTGCGTGCTGCGGACGCGCGGTACGCGGGGCTGACGCCCGCCCAGTACGTCGCCGCGCTGATGGCCGTCGGCGGGGCCGCGTGGGCCTGGCGGCAGTGGCGTGCGCGGAAGCCGACCCGTTGACAAACGGCCGTTTTTCGCGTATTTTAGATGGGCGGATTTCCCGCCCTTTTCCTTTTCAAAGGAGGCCCGCGTGGCTGAGATCAACGAGGTTGTGGTGATGATTTGCGGGCCCCATCACCAGAAGGAAGATGGGAGCCGCGACGGATATACGTGCTCCGGCACGCATGACGGCACGCGCTGCTTCTCGCGCGTGGATGCGGCCGTGGCGGAGGCGCTTCGGCGCAAGGCGCCGCTGGTCATCTGCGGCGACGCAAACGAGGGTCGCGACGTGCGCGCGTTCCACACGCGCGCGGACGCCTGGGGAGTCGCATCGATCACCCAGCTCATCCATCCGGACGGGCCGAGCGACACCCACCGGGACCTCCAGATGGCGGTCCAGCTGCTCCTGCGCGATCCCGAGTTCGCGCAGGTGACGCGCTTCGTGCTCGTGACGGACCACTGGCACATGCCGCGTGCGTCGATGATGGCCGTGGACCTCATCGCCAACGTGTATGTGCCGGCGGGACGGATGCTGCAGTTCGTACCGAGCGGGGTTCACTGTTGGGAACCGCCCCTGGACGTGTTAGAACGGGAGCGGGACGGCTGTGCGGACTTCGCCGCCGGCGACTATCAGAGCGGACGACACGGGTACGGCAAGCCCGCGCTGGAAAAGCGCGCGGTCGCCAGTTCGTAGCCGCACGGCATAACACAGCACGGTCGCCCCATCGACCGGCCGCTTCTCTCGCAGGGCGTTTCACACGCCCTGCTTTTCTTTGCTATCATGTCCGCGTATGACCTTCCCATTCGTGTTGAGCCAAGACGTCGTTTTGCTGCTGTTGCGCGTGGCTGTGGGCGCCGTATTCCTCGGCCATGGGTTTTTGAAGCGCGGGTTGTGGAAATCAAAGGAAAAACAGCCGCAGGGCGGGCTGTTCAAACTGCTCTCCGTGTGCGAGCCGTTGGGCGGCCTCGCGCTGGTGCTGGGCTTTTTGACGCCGTGGGCGGCGCTGGGCCTGGGCATCATCATGCTGGGCGCGCTGTACCACAACATCTTCGTGTGGAAGAAGCCGTTCTCGGCCGTGCCGTCGGGCTGGGAGTTCGACGCCGTTCTGTTGGCCGTCCTGGTCGGTTTGCTGTCCCTGGGCGCCGGAGCGTACAGTTTGGACGCGCTGCTGTTTGTGGCCTAAATGCCGAACGCCGACCGGTCTGGATGAAAACCGAAAACCGCCCCGCGGGGCGGTTTTTTGGTGCGAAACGTTCATCCGCCGAACAGCGACCCCCAGAATCCGCGCTTCGGTTCGTCTTCCTGTTCCGCCGCCGCATAGCCGCTGTCCGCATTTCCCGCGGCGCCGCCCTGTGCGCGCAGACCTTCCACGAACGCCTTGATGCGCGCCATCTCCCGTTCCACCAGCGGGCCGTCGTATTCGCCGCCGTGCGCATGGCCGCTGTCGTAGCTGGCGGCTTTTTGGTCCAAGTGCAGGTTTACCTGCAGGCCGCTGTTGCGTTCCTCCACGTACGCGTGGAATTTCGGGAACGGCGCGGGCGTGAAGCGGCGGTTGTAGCTGATCTGGCCCTGGCGCGTGCGTTGTTCGCCGTAGCCCAGGCGCTGCATGATCGTGCGCGCGTGGTCGGGCAGGGGGCCGGGAAGGAAGATGGTCATACGGCGCCCATCATCCCAAATGCGCTGGCGGAAGGGAAGGGGATGCCGTACCATGCGGCCATGCGTGCTTTCCTCAAACGCCATTGGGCCCTGCTGGCGATCCTGATCCTGCTGCTCGTGTGGACGCCCGTCTTTTTGTTCGTGGACCTACCGGCGGTGATCGACGCCATCGGCGTGCACAACGCCTACCTCGTTGTCTTCCTCTTCGCCACCATCGGCGGATTGTCGGCCTTCGCCAGCCCGTCGTTTTTCGCCACCGTTGCCGCGTTTGCCGCGGGCGGGGCCGATCCCTGGCTGCTCACGTTGTTCGGCGGCCTCGGCATGTTCTTGAGCGACACCGCGTTTTTCTATCTGTCCAAGCGCGGCGTGGAGGCGCTGGAAGGCCGCAAGGGCACTCTGGTTCCGTGGCTGGTGAAGAATGCCCAGCGTACGCCCGCCTGGGCGCTGATGATCGGCACGTACCTGTACCTCGGTTTCACGCCGCTGCCTAACGATGCCTTGATGATCGCCCTGGCCGTCGCCCGCGTGCCGTACCGCCATTCCCTTCCCGTGCTGGCCGCCGGCAGCATCACCGTGGTTGCCTTGGCCGCGTTCGGCGGGCAAGCAATATTCGGTTGACCTTGGCAAACAAAAACGCCCGGTTGCCCGGGTGCTTTTGGCGGAGAGGGAGAGATTCGAACTCTCGGAACCTTGCGGTTCACGCGCTTTCCAAGCGCGCGCACTAGGCCACTATGCGACCTCTCCGTGCAGGATTGCGTGGCGAAATGATAGCCGGAACGCCGGCGGTTGGCAAGAGCGGGCGCGGACGGCGCGGCGAAGGCGGAAAAAGAAAACGCCCCGGCCGTGCGAGGGGCGGGGCGAGAGCTGCGGCGGCTTCCTCGAGCGGCGCGGGGCGCGTCAGACGTAATCGATCAGGCCGCGCTTGGCGAGGATCTGCTGGAACGTGGCGTAGACGGCATGCTCGAACTGCCGGGACTTCCACGCACTGCAGGCACCTGTGTCCTCGGGTGCGTGCGTTTGCACGAGGACGGCGCCGTCCGGGAGGCGGATGATCGTCGTGAACGTCACGTTGCCGAGGCTCGCCAGGTCTTGGCAGACATGCCGGTCGAAACGCACATTGACCGGTTTCCGCAGCGGCACCGGGCGGTTGATCTTTTCGAACTGCTCCTCCAACGTGGCGTGCAGAAGCGGTTGGCGCTCCTGCAGCACCTGCCGGTACGCGGCCATCTCCGCGGCCCCTTCGCGGGCCAGTTCCCGGATCCGCTCCCGGGTTTCCTCGTCGGGACGCGGGCCGACGGCGCCGACCTCGCCGGTCTCCAGCGCGCACCGTGCGCGGAACAGCGGCTGCTGCTCCGTGAGGCGCATGTGCGGCGCCAGGTCCTTGAGCCGTTCGAGGATGTTCGAGTGATGCGGTTCCGTGAAGGCCTCGACGATGGACAAGATGCCCCGCCGGACGAGCCGGAACCCCACGGCGAAATACTCCCCTTCCTTCTCTGTGACGGTCGGCACGCGGCCTCCTTTGTGGGTGTCCGCCCTCATGGCGAACGGCACAACCTAGCGCGTTTTCCGGCGGTCGTCAATCTCCCGGTCCCTTGCGGCGGCGGCACATTCGAGGCACTCTGCCCACAGAGAAACCCCACTCCACCCCTTCGCCCTATGTTGGAGCCGAAAGAGGAAATACGCGCCAAAATCGACATCGTCGAACTGATCCAAGAATACCTGCCGCTCAAGCAGGCGGGGAGCGTCAGCTGGAAGGGCCTTTGCCCGTTCCATGGGGAAAAGACCCCGTCGTTCCACGTGTCGCGCGACAAGCAGATTTGGCATTGCTTCGGCTGCGGGGAAGGGGGCGACTGCTTCGCTTTCGTCATGCGGATGGAAGGCATGGAATTTCCCGAGGCGCTGCGGCATTTGGGTGAGAAGGCCGGGGTGGAGGTGGCGCAGTATTCCTCCGTCCAGAGCAATGAGAAGCAACGCCTGTTGGCGGCCAACGCCTTTGCCGCGCAGTACTACCGTGCCGTGCTCGCCGCACCAACGGGCGGGGCAGTGGCGCGCGCCTATTTGGCCCAGCGCGGCATCCCGGATTCCCTGGCCGCGGCGTTCGGTTTGGGCTATGCACCCGACGGATGGGACGCGCTTGCGCTGGCCTTCGCCAAGAAGGGCCTCACGGAAGCCGACGGCGAACGCGCAGGGCTGCTCATGCGCCGCAAGCAGGGCGGCGGCTGCATCGACCGGTTCCGCAACCGCCTGATGATCCCCCTGCGCGACGCCCAGGGCAACGTGGTCGGGTTTACCGGCCGCGCCTTCGGCCCGAACGCGGACGCCCAAGGTCCCAAGTACATGAATTCGCCCGAAACCGCCGTGTACCGCAAGGGCGCCATTCTCTTCGGCCTGGACCTGGCCAAGCGGCATATCCGTGAGGCGGGCCGTGTGATCGTGGTGGAAGGGAACCTGGACGTCCTCGCCTCGCACAAGGCGGGCGTGGGGAATATCGTCGCCAGTTCCGGTACCGCGCTGACGGACATGCAGCTCACCCTGCTCAAGCGGTATACCAACACCGTCGTCTTTTCCTTTGATGCGGATGCCGCCGGATTCAAAGCGGCCCAGCGCGGCATCGCCTTGGCGCGCGGCCTGGGGTTGGACGTGCGTGCGGCCGTGCTGCCTGCCGAGGCGGGCAAGGACCCGGACGAAGCGGTGCAGAAGGACCCGGCGTTGTGGCGCGCGGCCGTGGAGCGCACCGTGCCCATCATGCAGTATTACGTGGACCGCGCCATCGCGGGCCGGGACTTGAACGACGTGGGGGACAAGCGCGCCGTGTGGGCGTTCTTGAAGCCGGAGTTCGCGCATATCACGGACGTGGTGGAACGCGAGCATTGGCTGCAGACCGTGGCCGACGTGCTGCGGATGGACGTCGCCCATTTGCGCCAGGACGTCGTGGGGCTGGCAAAAGCGGGTGTGCCGCAGAAACCCCCGCCCGCCGTTCCCGCCCCGTCGCCGGGTCCCATCGCCCCTCACGTCAAGCCCGCCCGCGACGAGCAGGCCATGCGCCTGCTGGCCGGCTTGTTCGTCAACCTGCCCGCCTGCCGGCCGTTGTTGTTGGAAACCCTGCCGCCCGACTGGCCCGCGGAATATCCGCCGCCCTTCACGCTTTACACGCACGCCGTTTTTGCCTACAATCAGCAACGTTCATCTCCCTCCGCGCAAGAAGCGCCGCTGTACGCGCTTCTTCAGGAGCGGCTTCGGACCCTGTCGGCACCAGAACGGGACCTTTTGCTCCCGCTGCTCGACGTGGCCGTCCTCGAAGCCGAACGCCTGACGGCGGACCTCCCGCCCAAAGACGCCGTGGGACATGCGCGACAACTCATCGAGGCCGTGACCGCTTCCGAAGCCCGCCGGCGCCGCAAGGCGTTTGAAGCGGACCTTCGCCGGGCCGAGCAGGCCGGGAACCAAGAAGAGGTCCAACGCCTTCTTGCGCGTTTAACTGACATGTGAGCCGACGATGCGCCGTGGCCCCCGTCTTTGAACGGGATCGCTGCGACCCTCCGTCCCGCCTATGCCTTCCAAGAAGACCGTTTCCACGCCCGCCAAAGCCGCCAAACCCGCCACCAAAACCGCCGCCGCCGCCAAAGCCGCCACCAAAACCGCCGCCGGAACTTTTGCCGCTGCCCAGCAGAGACCCTAAAATAAACCAGGGTATTGCGCTGCCCCCGCCTTTGCCGCCGTTAAACAGGCTAAAAAAAATAATTAAACCAATGATCAGGCACAGCCAGTTTGGCGATCCGGTCGATTCTTCCTGCCCCGCAGCTTCAGGTGACCCGGAAAAACTGACATTATAATTTTTTGCTACTAAATCGGCAATGGCCACATAACCGGATAAAAATCCGTCGTCAAAATTACCATCGCGAAAATGCGGCAACATGATATTCCGCAAGATGCGGGAGGCTTTGGCGTCCGGCACATAGCCCTCGGATCCATAGCCCACTTCTATGCGCACTTTACGTTGATCATTTACATGAAAAATCAAAATTCCCTGATCGTCGCCCTTTTTTCCAATTCCCCAATTAACAAACAGCCGATTGGCATAATCAGTATATTCATTATCGTCAATGGTCGGCAT
>CAZCMI010000009.1:0-30526 GCA_964499955.1 uncultured Gammaproteobacteria bacterium | reverse complement strand
GCCGGGCTTGGACACCTTCCGCATCACCGCCTTGGCTTCGTCGATTTCCACCGGCGTCAGCTTGAACGCCTTCCACTGGTCCGCGTCCTTCGCGCCGGGCGGGGCGCCGAGCAGCATGCCGCCCAACGACAACCCGATGGTCTTTTCCAACACCATGTCCGGGATGGACAGGACGCTCCGCAACCCCGACGTGACGGCGTCTTCTTTGACGGGTTTTTCGATGCCGTAAATCTTGTTGATGTGCACGGCGCCGGCTTTTTGCCAGTCGTTGTTGGTCACCTGGCACAGGATTTGGATCCAGTACTGCTCGCCGGGCCGCATCTTCGCCAATTGTTCCAGAATCTGGCTGAGCGGGTCCTTGAACTTGTCCTTGCTCATGCTGTCCTCGAAGTCCACGTAGGTGCGGATGGGGAAAATCTGGTCTTTCTTCAACGTGAACTCCGCGCCCCACATTTCGTGCGTGTCACTGGGGTACGTGGACGGGAACGCCGCCGTGTAATCCTCGACTTCCGTGATTTCGGCGTCGGGATAGTGCGCGTAGATGCCCGCTTCCACGGCGTCGCGGAACTTCGTCTGCATGTGCACGAAAAACTGGACGTACCCCTCCATGGAAACGATCTCGAACGAAAAGGCCGGCTGCAGTTTCCCGTCCAGCCATTCTTCCTTGAACGTGGGTCCCGAATACCCCGCCGCCAGCAGGGTGAACAGGTTCTCGATGGCTTTGGGTGTCTGCTCCGTGGCGGACGGCACGTCGATGGCGATCAGGACGTATTTCTGCTTGGCGGCGAACAAGCCCTGGCGGTGGTTCTTCCATACCTGCAGCAGCCCCCAGATGACGGTTAGGGCAATGGGAATCCAGCCGAACCAGACGAGGACGGTGAACAGAATCCGGTCGATGGGCTGCATCCAAAACGACGGCTCGAAAGGCATATCGGCCTTGAGTATAACACGCGCGGGCGCCGCGGACGAAATGAAAACCGCCCCGGATGGGGGCGGTTTCCCGAAGCGGCGGCGGGTGGAGCGGCTACGCGTTCTTCGCGCGCAGGCGGGCTTCCACGGTCGCCAACAGCGGCGAGGCGATGAACAGGGAGGAATACGTCCCCACCAGGATCCCCACGAACAGGGCCAGGGCGAAGGGGCGCGTCGTGTCCCCGCCGAACACCAGCACGGCGAACAGGGCGCACAGGGTGGACACGCTCGTGTTCACCGAACGCACGAAGGTCTGCTTAATGCTCTTGTCCACGACCTCCGCGAACGATTCGTCGGGGGCGCGCTTCGGCAGGTTCTCGCGCGTGCGGTCGAACACCACCACGGCGTCGCTGGTGGAGTACCCGAGGATGGTCAGCGCGGACGCCACGAAGGCGGTGCCCACTTCCCACCCGAGCACGCGGCCCAGCACGGCGAAGAGGCCGACGGGGATGATCACCGCGTGGGCGGCCGCCACCACCGTGAGCACGCCGTACACCCACGAGGGCACCGGCTTGGTCACGCGGCGGAACGTCCAGGCGATGTACAGGCCGATGAGTACGACGGTCACGACCACGCCGCGGAAGGCGGACGAGCGCAGTTCCCGCCCCACTACCGGACCGATGGAGTCGAAGCGCAGTTCTTCCACGCCCGGCCAGGCGGCGTCCAACGCGGCCAGCGCTTCCTGGTGGCGCGTTTCATCCAATTCGGCGAGGCGCACCAGGGCCTCGTGCGTGCCGGACGGCTGGGCCGTCACCGTGCCGAAGCCCGCCTCCGCGAGGACGGACGAGATTTCGGCGGGCGCGGGCGCTTCCTGGGCGAACCGCAGTTCCATCAGGCTGCCGCCGGTGAAGTCGATACTCAACTTCAGGCCGAAGACGGCGATGGCGGCAATGCTGGCGACGACGAGCGCGGTGGACAGGGCGTACCACCAGCGGCGGGTGTTAACGAAGCTGAAAGCCATACTAGACGTTCTTTATGCCGTACAGCCACGGATGGCGCAGGGCCTTGGTCCGCGCGGCCGTGCGCAGGTACGAGCGCGTGACCGTCAGAGCCGTGAAGAAGGAGAGCAGCACGCCGATGGCCAGGGTCAGGGCGAAGCCACGCACGAAGCTGGAGCTGAAGGAGTACAACACGGCGGCGGCGATCAACGTGGTGAGGTGGCCGTCGCGGATCGGGGGCCAGGCGCGGCGGAAGCCTTCTTCCAACGCCGACGTCAGGTCGCGGCCGGCGCGCGCTTCGTCCTTCACGCGTTCGAATACCAGCACGTTGGCGTCCGTGGCGATGCCCACGGAGAGGATGAACCCGGCAATGCCGGCCAAGGTCACCGTGACCCCGAAGAACCGGTACGCCAGCAAGTTGAGGCCCGCGTACAGCGCCAGGGCCAGCACGGCCAGCACGCCCGGCAGGCGGTACACAATGGACATGAAAATGGCCACCAGCAGGAACCCGAGCGCGGCCGCCTTCACGCTCAACGTGAGCGAGGCGAGACCCAGGGTGGGGCCGACGGTCTGCTGGGACAACAGGGTGATCGGCACCGGCAGGGCGCCGGCGTTCAAGCGCTGCACGAGAACCTTCGCCTCGTCCAGGGTGAAGTCGCCGTTGATGACGGCCTGGCCGCCGTGGATGACCTGCTGCACGATGGGCGTGGAAATGGGCTGGCCGTCCAGGAAGATGGCGATGGGCTGGCCCACCATGCGCCCGGTGAGTTCGGCGAACAGGTCGCCGCCTTCGGCGTTGAACTGCAGGGCGACGTAGGGGAAGCCGACCGTCGGGTCGAACTGCACCGTGGCGCGCTGCAGATGCTTGCCGGAGAGGGCCGTGTTCTTCCACGGCGATTCCGGCGGCACGATGTCCTCGATCTGCGTGAGCGGCAGCAGGATGCGTTCCACCTGGTGCGCCCGCACGGTCCGGCGGTCACGCTTGTAAATGAGGTGGTAGCCGAATTCCGTGACGACCGGTTCGGAAATGGCGCCCACGGCGAGCTGCCGCGCGGCCAGTTCGAACGGCAGGATGGTCTGCCCCGGCGCGATCCAGTCCAGGTCGCCGCCGGCGAAGCCGCTGCCCGGGTCCGAGGAATATTCCATCGCCAGGGCGGCGAAATTTTCCGGCGTCGCCTCTTCCTTCAGGCGGTTGGCCAGGATGCTCGCCTCGATCTCGGGGATCGGGTTCGTGCAGCCGAACGATCCTTCATGGCAGATGAGGATGTGCGAAAGCAGCATTTCTTCGCCGTCCGCCTGGCCGAGGTACTTCACCACGTTCAGGCCTTCGGCCGTTTCCACGACGCGCGGCACCACGCGGCCCGCCCAGGAACGGGTTTCCGTGACCGCCTGGATGAGCGGGTCGTCCGCCGCAAGGTTGCCCACCTTGCCGAGCGTTTCCGCGGCGGCCAGGTCCACGGACAGTTCCTCGACGAGCGCGGCGAAGTCGTTGGGCGCGCGCTGGGCGCGGGCCAAGGCGTCCTCGGCGTCGGCGCGCTGGGTCGATTGGATTTCGTCCAACAGGGCGCGTTCTTCTTCCGTCGGCTCGCGGTCCAACTCGGTGTTGGGTTCGCGGAATTCCAGCACCGGCGTTTCACCGATTTGGGCGACGGCTTCCGTGACGTCCAGCACGCCCGCCAATTCCACGATCAGCCGGTACTGGCCGCCCGTGGACGTGGTCTGCACGAGCGGTTCCGCCACGCCGAAGGCGTTGACGCGCCGTTCGATGATGTCCCGCACGCCGGCGAGGACGTCGTCGCGGTCGGCGGCGGGGATGTCCGACATGTCCACGCCGTACACCAGGTGGGTGCCGCCCTGCAGGTCCAAGCCCAGGCGGAACGACGGTTCGGGAATGGTCGGAACGGCCACGCCCGTCTTCTCTTGAATGGCGGAAGCGGCGGCGTTCCACGGCTGGGGAAAGGACGCCAGGCCGGCAACAACGGTGGCCAGCAGGAAGCCGGCAGCCGCGACGCGCGCGCGCCGGCCGGTGGTCGTGCCCGCCTGAGCGGGGCGATGATACGGTTTCTTGCGCTTCCAGGTTTGCATAGGCCGGAAAAACGGGTACGGAGGGTCAAAAATGAACGGGGCTAGTGTAGGGGAAAGGCGGGGCGGGCGCAAGGAAGAAAAAAGAGGGGACAAACCCCTTGACACAAGCGCCAAACGGACGTAACGTAGCCGTCCGTCTTCCTGACGGGAACCCCCTTTCAAAAAGGAGCGTACGTGAGAATCGCATCTGCCCTCGAATACGGTGCCGTCGGCGCCTTTGGCGCCAGCCTGTTCGTCACCCTGCCCTTTGCCGTCGTAGTGGCAGGAGCGGCCTTCGCGGCCGTGCAAACGCGCGAGGCGGTGCAGGCATACCGCCGCGACCCGCAGGGGACGCACCACCGTTTCCCGGTCCGGGCCCTGTCCCGCGCGCACGCCGCTTCCAGGCGGCTCATGTATGGCAGCCGGAGGGCGGCATGACCGTATCGCAGATCATCGGCCACGGACTGGCGATGGCGGCGGCGGCCGTGGGGTGCGTTCTGCTCGCCCCGTTCACCTTCACCGTCGTCGTGATTATCGCGGGCGTCGTCTCCTGGCGCGCCACCTACCGAATCTCGAAGGACCTCGTCGGCACGCTCGACTGAGCGACGGTCGTCGAGCCTCTTCCCTTCCCGGACCTCCCTTGGTCCGGTTTTTTATCTCCGGCCCCACAGCAACCAGACCAGTGCCGCCTGCGCCAACACCACAGCCGCGATGATGAACAGGAACGGCGTCTTCGACGTCTTGTGGCGGAACAAGAGCATGCCGAGTACCGCGCCCGCACTGCCGCCCAGCAACGCCGTCAGATACAGGAGAAGCTCGGGCGCGCGGGACACGCCGGCACGCGCGGCCAATTTGTCCAAACCGAAGAGCAGAAACGTCGCCGCATTCAACGCGGCGAGCAGGCGCCACACGTCCGCCAACGGAGGCGCATACGCACGGACGGCCCAAAACGCCGCCGCAACAAAGAGCATCCACGCGGCGAGATACGGCAGAAAGGGAGAGCGGCGCCGAGACATGGATGTGCCTTCATTCAAGGACGATACGTTGACAAAACGCTTCGTTTCCGTTAGAACTTCGCACACCGTTCCTTCCCCACCGCGTCGTCCGCACGGACGACAAAGGAGTACGCATGCGACCCATCGTCATTCTCACCGGCCCGTCCGGTGCGGGTAAGACGTCCCTTATGGAACAGGCCGTCGCCGTCGGCGGAGGTCTCATCGTCCGACTGCGCACGGTCACCACCCGCTCGCCGCGGGATCCGGTCAGCGACCGGCACTATCTCTTCGCGGACCGCGAGACGTTCATGAAGATGGTCCTTGCGAGCCGGTTCGCCGAACACGACGTCTTCAATCCCGAGAACCCGCACCTGTACGGCACGCCCCACGCGGAATTCGAGCGCGTGGGTCCCACGCAGGTCGGCGTGAAGGACCTGACGGAGCCGGGACTCCGGAAGCTCATGGAACTCGGACGGTACCGGATCATCCACGTCCGCATCCGGCCCGTGAACTATCGTCCGCGGGATCCGTCCCGCATCGAGGCGGACCGCGTGCGGGAGGAACTCATCCCCGACCCGCCTGCCCCGCTCCTCATCGAGAACGACCACGCGGACCCCAGCGGCTTCCAAAAGGCCGCCGCCCACCTCACGAAGTTGCTGGTCACCTTCGCCTCCGAATCCTGATTCGGGGGCAGTTTTTTATTCCTTCACGAAGGAAATGGATTCCACCAGGGCGCGCAGGGCGGGCGTTTGGTGGTCCAAACCGGAGAGCAGCAGGCGTTCTTCCGAGATCAGGACGCCGGCGAGTTCATGGCCTTCGTTGTACAGGGCGTATTCGTTCACGCGGGCGAGCGCTTCGTCCGCGAACGCGGGCACGTAGTTGGACATGCTCCGCTGCCACACGCGCAACCCGGTCTCCGATTCCCAGGACGTGCAGGTCGTCGGTGTCTGACTGTTCGCCTCACACATGGAAACCGGAAACCCGTCGGCTGTGATGGCAACGGCCGCATCGCCCCAATAGCCACCGCGCCCCATCGGTTCACAATCGCCCGTCGAGGCAGTGGAAATCAAGACGGCATCACCGCCCAACGACGGGAAAATGACGGCGCGCGTGGCAACGCACGCGGCCCCGTCTTCCCCCGGCTCCCCCTGCTCTTCCACGATCTCCGGTTCACCCCATGTCGCGGGGTAATCAAACGCCAGGCCGAGTTCCGCATTGGAAAACGAGACCGTTTCTTCCACAAATGAAACGTCCGCATCCGCCGCCTCATCTGCCGTCCCATTCGCCTGTTCAACCGCAGGTTCATCAACGGGCGGCGTCGGTTCGGCAGCGGGCGTCACACATCCGGCGCCGACCAAGGCAAGGGCGCCCAGCAAAAGAGGAAGATGTTTCATACGTCGGTACGATAGCAAAAAAGAGCGAACGCGTCGCTCTCCTATGCTCCCTCCGCCAACTGGTCCCGATATTGGCACAGGACCTCACGATTGCCGGAGATGAAGAATTCCTCGCGGCACGCGTCGTCCAGCGTGAACCAACGGAAGCCGACGTGCTCGTCGCTGACGCGAATGTCTCCGCCGAGGAAGCGGCCTTCAAACGCCAGGTACAGCACCTTGGTCGGGCCGAAGCGCTTGGACAGGAACGCATGATTGCCCGCGGCGACGGGAAACGGCCGCAGGTCCACCCGCACGTCTCCAAGTTCTTCGGCCACTTCGCGCTTGAGAATGTCGATGAACGGCGCGCGGAACTCGCCTTCGTCGATACGCCCGCCCGGCAGGTCGAATCGCCCGACATACGCGCCGTCCGCCCGGCCGCCCAAACCGAGCACGCGCCCGTCGGCGTCGCGCAGGATGGCCTTCAGAGAAATTTGATAGTGGCCTTTTTCGGGGTTGAGGGTCATAGGCGGTACAGGCGTTTCAACACATCGTCCTCGTCTTCCATGAGCGGCAGGGCCAGGGCTTCGTGCGGAGTAACCCATTTGGCTTCCGTATGCTCGTCGGCCGCCAGCCGGATGGTGGGAACGCGTTCGACGGCGGCGGCGAACGGATGGTACGGGAAATCGCCATACGAAAGGCGCACATAGAACGTGCCGAGCGGCGTGAAGGCATCTTCCGGCAGGTCCAGTCCCGTTTCCTCGCGCAGTTCGCGGCAGGCCGCCTGCAGCGGTGTCTCGCCCGGATCATGCTTGCCGCCGGGCACGCCCCACGTCCCTCCTTCGATTTTCAACGGGTGGCGGCGCAGTAAAAGCAGACGCCCTTCGGCATCTGTTACGTAACAGCCGGATACATGGACCTTGGGTTGGAAATCGTTGGGCGGTTCGAGGAAGATCATACGATGCCGCATCCTAACACGGCCTCGCCGGGCCACCAACCGCGCATCCAACCGGCACGGCGGGTGGAACGACCTGCCGCCCGCGCGTGCCCCCGGCGCGGAAAAACGGTACAATGCGGACATATGGCAACCACTCCATCCGCGAAATCTGAAACGAAGAAGCAACCAAGCGGCGACCTGGCAGAGGCCGTGAACCGCCTCGCCGAAATCACGGAACGGCATAATCGCCTGTACCGGCATTTGTTCAAAGGCATAGCCCTTGGTGTGGGTACCGCCGTGGGTGCCTCGGTGGTCGCTTCCCTGCTGATCGTGCCGCTCGCACGCCTGCTGGAATACGCCGGCATCACAACGGCGCGCTGATCGTCGCCTAACACGCGGCCTTTACGCCGCCATCCCAATAAACGTGACGCCGGCCTCCACGCCCGTCACGTTCGAAAACCGATGACCCGGTCCTCGTTCGGTTCGTTGTCGTCCATCAGCCGTTTGATGGCGTCGAACACGATGCGGAATTGTTCGTCGTACTGCTTTTCCATCGCTTCGATTTTCAGGCGCAGGTCGGCGTTTTCCATGAGGATTTCCCGCAATTTGGTAAACGTCCGCATGATCTGGATGTTCACGGCCACGGCGCGCGGGCTTTTCAACACGGAAGACAGCATGGCCACGCCTTGTTCGGTGAACGCCACGGTTTTATAGCGACGTCCACCACGCCCGTCGTTTGAGGTCACAAATTGTGACCTCAAAATTTCAGCTTCACTCAGCGATAATTCGAACATAAAATCCCCCGGGAACCGCTCCGGATTGCGCCGGACAGCCTGGTTCAACACCTTGGTCGGCATGCCATACAACCCAGCCAGGTCCCGATCCAGCATGACTTTCTTTCCGCGGAACACGTAGATGCGCGCCTCGATGCGTTCGATGGGCAAGAACATAAAACTCCCCCTGCTGATTTAACAGGGGGAGTTCTTACGCAGCCATTCAACCAGATTTTTGCGCGCGTGTCAATGCAATTGCCTCATCTTGGGCGCTTATGCCCCGTGGCACTTCTTGTATTTTTTCCCGCTGCCGCAGGGGCACGGGTCGTTGCGGCCGACGTCCTTTGCGTTGGGGGCCGGGCTCTTGGTTGCCGAACCCTTGGGCGAAGCGGCCGCCTCGGGAGGCATGCCCGCGGGCGGGGTGGGCAGCATTTCCACCGTGACGTTCCCGCCTTCGGCCTGGACGTCCACGCCCGTGATGGAATTACCCGCCGCCCCCTGTCCCTGCCCCGCCCCTTGCACCTGCTGCACCCGCGCTTCGGCGGCGGCGCGCATGCTGGCGGCGTGGTGGGCCGAAACGAAGAACGAATAGACGATCTCCTGGTTGATGGACGCCAGCAGCCGCTGGAACATCCCGTACGATTCCTTCTTGTATTCCGACAGCGGGTCGCGCTGGCCGTAGCCGCTCAGGCCGATGCCCACGCGCAGGGCGCCCATGGCGGCCAAATGGTCGATCCACAGCACGTCCACGGCGCGCAAAATGACGGCGCGTTCGATCTGCCGCAGCGCATCGCGGTCCGGGAAGCGCAGTTCCAGCTCGGTGTAGGCGGCGCGGACGGCGTCCACGGCGGCCTCCACCAGTTTCGTACGCGCTTCGGCCAGGGCCTGCTTGTCCTTCTGCGATTCGGCGGCGGCGCGGGCCAGCTGCTCCAACGCCGAACGGCGCTCGGGAGACAACGGCACCACCGTGGCCAGGGTCTGCAGGATTTCCGGCGCGTCCGTGTCACCCTTCGGCGGGACGCCCGGCGGCGCGGCGCTTCCGTCGCCCGTGTGGAACGACACGACCTGCTCGATTTCCTCTTCGACCAATTCCAGGATTTTCTCCTTCAAGTCCGCCGGTCCGCCCTCGGCAAACGTATCCAATACCTCGCGGCGGCGGAGGTACACGACCTCGCGGTGGCGGTTCAGCACGTCGTCGTACTCCAGCAGGTGCTTGCGGATGTCGAAGTTGTGGCCCTCCACGCGGTGCTGGGCCTGTTCGATGGACTTGCTCACCATGCCGCTTTCAATGGGCATGTCGTCGGGAATGCCGAGTTTTTCGAGCACGGCGCGGGCCCGGTCTCCGCCGAAGACGCGCATCAAATCGTCCTCCATGGACACGAAGAATTGGGTGGAACCCGGGTCGCCCTGGCGGCCGGCGCGGCCGCGCAGCTGGTTGTCGATGCGGCGGCTTTCGTGGCGTTCCGTGCCGATCACGTGCAGCCCGCCCAGCGCGCGCACCTCGGCCGCTTCTTCCGGCGTGCAGGGGTTGCCGCCGAGCATGATGTCCACGCCGCGGCCCGCCATGTTGGTGGCGAGTGTGACGCCGCCCTTGCGCCCCGCCTGGGCGATGACGCCGCCTTCTTGCTCGTGGTTCTTGGCGTTCAACATCTGGAACGGGACGCCCGCCTGCTTCAACAGGCCGCCCAGCAGTTCGTTCTTTTCGATGGACGCCGTGCCGACCAAGACCGGCTGGCCCTTGGAGTGGCGTTCCTTCACGTCGGCCACCACGGCGGCGAACTTGGCCGCCTCGCCCTTATACACGCGGTCCGGCAGGTCCACGCGCTTCGGGTCCAGGTTGGTGGGGATGGTGGTAACGTCGAGCTTGTAGATTTTCGAAAACTCCTCCGCCTCGGTGGCGGCGGTGCCCGTCATGCCGGCGAGTTTGCCGTACATGCGGAAGAAGTTCTGGAAGGTGATGGTGGCGAGGGTCTGGCTTTCCCGCTGGATTTCCACGCCTTCCTTGGCTTCCAACGCCTGGTGCAGGCCTTCCGAGAAGCGGCGGCCGGGCATGAGGCGGCCGGTGAATTCGTCCACGATCATCACCTCGCCCTCGCGAACGACGTAGTGGACGTCGCGCTTGTACAGCACGCGGGCACGCAAGGCCGTCTCGGCGTAGAACTGCAAGTTCGACCCGGCGGCGTAGAGGTTTTCCACGCCCAGGGCGCGTTCCACCGCGGCGATGCCTTCCGCCGTGAAGGTGGAGGCGCGCATTTTTTCGTCCACGTTGTAATGGACGTTTTCCTGCAGGCTGGGGATGACGCCGGCCATGCGGCGGTAGAGGTCGTCGCTCTTGGCGCTCGGCGCGGAGATGATGAGCGGCGTGCGCGCTTCGTCGATCAAAATAGAGTCGACTTCGTCCACGATGGCGTAGTGGAGCTTCGGACGCATGACGCACTGCTCCGCCGTCTGCGCCATGTTGTCACGCAAATAGTCGAAGCCGAATTCGTTGTTGGTGCCGTAGGTGACGTCGGCGGCGTAGGCGGCCTTGCGCCCGTCCGGCCGCAAAAATTCCGTGTGGACTTTGAAAATGCTCGTCGTGTCTACGGCGGGACCCTCCGGCGCGTCCGACGCCGGCAGCGCGGCCTGCGTATAGGCCGGGTCGAAGACAAAACCGCCTTCGTGGGTGATGACACCCACGCTCATGCCCAGAGCGTGAAGCACGCGGCCCATCCACACGCCGTCGCGGCGGGCGAGATAGTCGTTCACCGTCACCAAGTGCGCGCCCTTGCCTTCCAAGGCGTTCACGTACAGCGGCGCCACGGCCGTAAGGGTTTTCCCTTCACCCGTGCGCATTTCGGCGATGCCGCCGCGGTGCAGCACCACGCCACCCATGATCTGCACGTCGTACGGGCGCTGGTTGAGCACGCGGCGCGCCGCCTCGCGGGCGGCGGCCATGGCCTCGGGGGCGAGGGCGTCCAGGGATTCCCCGGCGGCCAAACGCGCGCGGAAGGTGGCGGTTTTGCCGCGCAGGTCTTCGTCGGAAAGCGCACGCATGTCCGGCTCGAACGCCGAGACGGCTTCGGCGTCCGTCCGCAGGGCGTCCACGACTTTCTTATTGGCGTCTCCAAACAGGATTTGGGCGAATTTGAGCATAGAACATGCCGTAGTATGCGCGGAGAAGGCCGAAAAGGCAAGCCGCCGCGCGGGCGGAAAAACGGTTGACAACCCAGGGAAAAAGCCGTATATAGGAAGTGGTCGTCCCCCCAACGCCTCACAAAGGAGGATGGCATGAGGACCTTGCGACCAGTTCGACCGCGTCCCCGCCCCGCGCCGCTCGGCGCCGGAGCGGCAGCGAACGCGTCCACCTCTCTTTCCGTCGGAGGAACGCTTGCCATGGCGCACCGCATTCCCCCAATGGACGACGCGTACCGCACGCGCGACATCGGCGGGCCGGAGGACTTGGCACGCTACCTGCGCGACGAGTCCTGCCGACGCCACCGCGAAGGCAAACGGGCCGTCGCGGAACAGCTGCACGCGCTTCGACGGGAAGCGCCGCGGGCCGTCGAACACGGCACAACCCTCTGCGAAGACGCCCACATGGAAGCACGGGCGGTCCGCTTCGACGATGGGTCGGTCTACGTGACCGTCCGCCTGCGCGAAGAACGGCGGTTTTCCTTCACCGCCCTCACCATCGAGCAGGCGCGCGCACTCACGCATTTCCTCCACCCGAGGCATGCGCCCCGCAAAAACGATGCGCTCCACTGATGGCGGCGTCCCGAACGCGCCGCCACAAACGTCAACGCCGGCCCGCACGATGCGAGCCGGCGCTTTTTCTTTTCGCGGGTTGCGCCGCCGCTATTCCTTGTCCGGGCGCGGGGCGTGGCGGCCTTGCTGGCGTTCCTTCGCGTCCACCAGCTGGCGCTTCAATTCGTCGGCCGTGACGTCGATCGCTTCGTACAAATCCTCCCGTTCTTCCTCCGCGCGCAGATCGCGCCCCGGCAGGGACAGGTTCACCTCGCAGCGGTAATACGGGCCGTTCTTGTGGTGGTGCGTGGTCTTGCCGACCTCCACGCGCGCCTGGACGGCCTCGCCGAAGCCTTCGACCAGCTTGTCCAACGCCGTCAGCTTCGTTTCGACGTACGCCTTGATGGCGTCGGTCAAATCCATGTTGAGGCCTTTGAGGGAAACGATGTTCATACGAAAGGGGTTAACCGAATCCAATATACCGCACTTCTTCCTCCAGTTGAACGCCGAACTGGTTGCGGACCCGCGTTTTCGCCACGGCGATGAGCTGGACGACCTGGTCGGCGGTGGCCTGGCCGAGGTTCAGGATGAAATTGCCGTGGACGGGGCTGATTTGCGCGTCGCCGATGCGCATGCCCTTCAGCCCGGCGTCGTCCACCAGCGCGCCGGCCGAATGCCCGGGCGGATTCTTGAACGCGCAGCCGGCCGACCCGGCGTTCGTCGGTTGCGAGGCCTTGCGCGCGGCGAGCTGGGCGTCCATTTTTTCCTTGAGCGCCGCCGCGTCGCCCGTTTGCAGCTGGAAAACGGCGGCCAAAATCACGTCGTCCGTGTTCTTGAACGGCGACGTCCGATAGCCGAAATCCGCGGGCGCGACGGGGATATCTTCCACACGACCCCCGCGCAGCACGCGCACGGAAACCAGCCGGTCCTTCGTTTCCCCGCCGAAACAGCCCGCGTTGCCGTACACCGCCCCGCCGATCGTGCCCGGCAGCGAAATCATCCATTCCAGGCCTTCCAAGCCCGCCGCGGCCGTGGCGCGGGCCAGTGCGACCGAAAGCACGCCTGCCTCGGCGCGAACGGTCGTCCCGTCAATGGCAAACGCGCGCAGGGCGATTTTCACCACCAGGCCGTCGAAGCCGGCGTCGCTGGCCAGGACGTTGGACCCGCCGCCCAGCACGAACAGCCGCACGTCGTGCTCCCCGGCCAAACGCACGGCATCCATGACGTCCGCTTCCGTTTTGGCCTCGACGAACCAACGCGCCGGCCCGCCGATGCGGAAATTCAGGTGCTTGGCCAGCGGCTCGTTTTCCTTCAACGCCGCGCCGAAACGCTCGCGCAGGGCGTCCGTGGGGGAGGCCATGTGTTTACCCGTTGGAAAAATCTGGTTCTTCGTAGTAATACGACTGCTCGACGCCTTTCATGAACACGTCGCGGTCGTCGATGTTCTCCGTCAGGGCGCCGCGCAGCAATTCGCGGAGTTCCAAATCGTTCACGTGGCTTCGAACCATCGCGCTGAGGTAATCGCTCTTGTCGACCCGTTGCCAATCGACGCACCGGCCAAGACGTTTCTTCAATAGTAAGTCCAGCCATAGGCGCATGGAACGGCCGTTCCCTTCCATGAACGGGTGCGCGATGTTCATCTCGGCGTACTTGGCGATGATTTCCTCGTAGGTCGTTTCCGGCATCTCGTCGATCTTTTTCAACATGTCGCGCAGGTAGATGCTGTTCGCGAATCGAAAATCGTCTTTGCTGATGTTTTTCCCGCGAATGGTGCCGGCGAAGTCGTACAGGCCGTCAAAAAGATAGGCGTGGATTTGCTGCAATCCGCGCGTCGTGCCCACCTCAAAACCGGCAAGTTCCGGCTTGCCAAACAGGTCGATGGCGCGCTCTTTGCTCTGTTCGTCGATGGTTTTCATGAAGATATTTTAGCAAATTCGCCCTCGTTTTTCAAGGGAAAAGGGGCGGCAACGATCCACCCGGCTTAGGTAAGCCAAGGGACGAACGAAAGGTGCAGACGCATCCCCATGACCGTCACGTCCAGGCCCAGCCCGACCGTGTCGTTCCCGCGTTCATCTTCGATGAACGCCCGCCGCGTGCGCTTCAACGCGGCGACGGCGTCCCGGAACACGGGCCGGTCCGCTTCGCGCAATGTGCCGAGGGAGGATGGCATCATCCTGCCTTATTTTTACAGAACAAGGCACTTGTGTACAAATGCGCAATATTCACAACGATCGGACGAAGGTGGCGCGTCTTTTTCTGAAACGACCTGGTAGATCTCCGCCACGCGCGGCTCAATCCACGCCATGTTGATTCGTATTGGCACAAGATGCCGTGCGAACGTCAGTTGGCTGCGAAATCCTTTCCTGCTGACGGTATTGGCATTTTCAATCAGCAGATACCCTTCTTTCGAGACACGGTACCCGTTCTTTTTCAGAAGAAACGTATAAAATGACAATTGGCGCGCGTATGCCTCCGCATACATCCCCGCCAGATCCATGCCGGTTTTGTCGGGTTTCTTCGCGGTCGATTTGTAATCAACCACGATCAGCCGTCCGTCCGACGTTTGCAGCACTTCGTCCGGCGCGCCGTTCAATGCGACGTTGTACTCCGGCAAAAACACGCGGATGCCTTTTTGCACGGAACGCCATTCATCGATTTCCGAACCAGGATACGGAACCGCATCAACCCCATTCTGCAACAGAAACGGGTGCGGCTTGCCGCGTTTTCGATAGGAATCGAACTCGCGTTTTAACAACGTGTCAACGGCTTTGTTCAACGTGAACGACGGAATGGACGGCCGCTTGATGCCCAACCTGGCTTCCAGATAGTAGCAGCGCGGGCATTCCAAATAGAGCTCAATGCTCCGGCGCGAAAGCCGGAGCGGGAACGGCAGGACGGGATCAAACAACGGGCGGCGCGCCATGTCTTATAAGCCCACGATCGGATCAAACGTCAGTCCTTGCGCTGCATTCGTCAAATACTCCCTGGAAAGCACGCCTGGCTTCACGTTGCCTTTTGCGTCGCGCAAATCCGCCGGGACGGAATCCTTCAGATATCCGCGGACGGCAATGTTGAATGCCGCTTGAAGATCGGCGTGCGCCACGTGTTCACAGTCCGGATTTTGACAGAAGAACAAGGCGATCGTGCCGTATGTCTTGATCCAATCGTCGGTCAACGTAAAACCGACACGGCGCGTCTTCAATTCGTTTTCCGCATACGCCCGGCGTGCACCGTCCCCAAGATTCGGTCGGACTTTTTCGTATAACTTTTCAACCGTCTTTCCATCCGTGCCTTTCGCGAGGAAATCCGTGTTGTCGCGCTTGCACTTCGTGCAAAAACGCGACGTGCCGGCCGCCGTCGTCTCAAACGCCCGCCAGGCAAAATCCGCCTTCTTTAATTTCCCCCACGCTTGTTTGTTCGCCGCGTCGTTTCCTTTGCGCAACACGCTTCCTTGTTTGATGCTGTCGTAGATAACGACAATGCGCTTACCGCCCGTTTCAAATGCGCTCACTTCGTACTCAAAACTCAACCGCGCGTTTTTCCGCATCGCCAAA
Organism: uncultured Gammaproteobacteria bacterium; assembly: GCA_964499955.1. GTDB lineage: Bacteria > Patescibacteriota > Patescibacteriia > UBA9934 > GWF2-40-263 > JAJYIV01. The sequence continues at coordinate 15,200 of CAZCMI010000009.1, read as the reverse complement.
TCCTCCAACTGGTTGCGGTAGCTCCCAATCAAGCTTTCGCGCAGACGCGCAATCTTCGTATCCGGCGAAGTGAAGGTTGCGCGCACCTGGCGTTCTCGCAGATTTTTTACATCCTTTTTCAACGTCTGTTGCTGCGGATCCGCGATAAATCCGCTGTCTTCTCGCGTAACATGCTGACCGTCTGCGCGAATCAGACTCCACGCCAACCCGTATTCACCGATATCAATGCCGATATAGCGGTTCTTGACGTTACGCGCGTCAAATGCGCGTTGTTCAGGCGGATTGATGGTAAACGGCTGGCTCACGAATAACCTGTCGACATTTCCATGAACAATTTTCGGTTCTTGCCCGCTCCAATCAACGCGGATGTTCTTTTCCGCAATCGTAAAACTTCCGCCAGCCGAAAGCGTCGTTTTGCGTTTTTTGTACCCGCCGAATTTTTCCTTGAAAAACCAATCCAGGAATTGGATTTGGTGTCGCGAACTTTGGACGGCAAGCGCGGGGACTTCCTTGGCTTCTTTTTGCCATTTGGTCTTATCATCCGCCGAAAAATTGTTCCCCTGCTTTGCAACGACGATATTTTTCTTTTCAATCCCAGGAAATTTCTCGTCAGAAAACGCGTAGAAATACCGCTTCGTGGTTTCATCAAACCCAAGCAGGTTTTGCCCGCCGTTCACCGCCTGCACGGGATACCGGCTGATAAACGCACGTTTACTGATGAGATTCGCGTAACCGGAAAGAATGGAATGGCTCTTGGTGACCAAGCGTTCCGTTTTCTTGTCGCTGTCGTGCACGAGCGCGGACAAAACGATTTTGGAAAGTTGGTTCACGTCGCGTAACAGATTATCGGTTTGCGGCGTCGTCTTTGCTTGTTTATACAAGTCATTTAGATTTGCCAACTCAACCAACCGCGAAACCTTGATACGCGTCGCAATCGCCAATTCCTTGCGCTTCGCGCGTTCGTAACCCGTTACGTTGAAGGATGCGCGCTCCGTACGATCCGCAAACGTAACGCCAAGTTCCGCCTCGACGTGTCTTAAGACAGCAACCACCTCTTTGTTCCCGTCCAACTTCAGGCGATTGGCGAGCTGTGCGAGCATGTCCACCTGCTTGTTCGTGATCTCGTAATCCCGATACCTGCCGTTCAGGAAACGTTCGAGGTTGACGACTTCTTCCGCGATCAACGATTTTAGATTCTTCAGCTGCTCCCAGAGCGCACGCTTGTTTTCCCCGAAAAACAGTGGGCTGCTTTGCACGTGCGAGGACAGCTGCTTTTGCCAATCCATTTTGCGCTCCTCGACGTTTCCTTCTTCGTCTTTGACCGTGCGCTTCAACGTACCAAGCGCTTGTTTCACCGCTTCATCCCGCTGGCTCGCTTCGTTCAATTCCGTATTCAACGTCGCGAGATAACTTTCCAATTCGTCCGTAAACGCACGGTCAATTTTCTCGCCCGCCGCATCAATCAACTCACGCGTCTCTTTCAAGATCCCCTGTTTGATGTCGCTGGAATTATCCAAGACGTCGTTGATTTTTTGCAACAATTCCCGTTTGGCACCCAGCTGTTCCATCGTCTCTTTCTGCTTGCTTTCGCGATTGGAATACCAGCTTTCGATGGTACCGTTAAAATCACTACGGTAATCGCTCCAACGATTTACTAATTTTGGACGGCCGATTTTTCGGGCCAGATCTCTTAAAATCGTGAGCCTGCGCTTCAGTTCATCTTTATTATCCAATTGATACACCGTGCTCAAAAATTCTGTTACCTCCTCTGTATTTCCCTGGACAACTTCAAACAAATTGCCGAATACAGCACCTGTGTAATTGCCGTTATCACCAATACCGAGGAAACGTTTTGCCTGATCTTCACCGCATGTTTCTTTGTAAGACGCAATAAGTTCGTCTAAAAAACTCGTACGGTTTTTTATGGTCTTCTCCGCAAACGACGGGTCAATCGCAAACGCCAGGTCGAGTGCGCGTTCTGGCAGCGTCGGTTTCTGCACGTGGAATATTTCGCTCTTAAAGGCAAGAAGGTCCGCGTCTTTTTCCGCAGATAGTTCCGTTGCCCATTTTTGCGCGAACGGTTTCAACGTCTGTTCGTCTCCCAACTGCAGCACCATGCGTTCGCGCTGCTCCGTTGTTTTATTCAAAAGTCCGCGCTGCCGCGTAAAAAAGAATTGTACGAAGCGCGTTCTATCAATCGTGTTACGCAGCTCTTCTTTCAGCGACGCGTACAATTTTTGCTCGGGCGTTTCCTGTCCGAGATATTTTTTAAATTCGCGTTCAATGCTGTTTTGATTGGAAAATACGAATCCAAGCGAAAGTGCCTTCAACCAAAAATCCAACAAATTCGGTTCATCCGGATCTGCCAAATAATCGTTGAAGTTCAGCGCGCCGTACAACTTTTTGTTGTCGTGCATGACCGCGTCAATCACCGTCTGTTTGTCCGCGCCTTGCAATTCATACTTGATGCTGCGCATGGATCCTTCGCCGCCGGAGTACGCAATGCGCTCGTCATGAAGACGATATCCCCGTTTTCCCGTTTTACGATGATGACGTGCCATACGAGTGAGCTCTGACAAAGGAATACAAGGCGAAAAGATGTAAATCTAGAAAAGGCTAATTGGCGTTCTTTCGCACCAATGGAAAAGATTTACGTTGAAGGGTTGGTGGGGAGCGGGAGTAAAAAATTTGGCCTCCTCACTCGCCGCTTGTGCGTCGGGTGAGTTCGGCCCTCTATTAAAATAGAGGGGCCTTTTACTCCCCAACATTCGAGGTTGATGGTTTGCTCGAATGCCTTTTACTCCCCAACATTCGAGGCACGACGCGAGCAACGTGAGCCTTTTACTCCCCAACATTCGAGGTGTTTTTCTCAATCTCCTTGCCTTTTACTCCCCAACATTCGAGGTGTACAGCTTGATTTGCAGCCTTTTACTCCCCAACATTCGAGGACGTTTTTATTCAGGCATGCCTTTTACTCCCCAACATTCGAGGCACGTTGTACGCCATCGGGCCTTTTACTCCCCAACATTCGAGGGATGTCACCCACGGCCTAGGCCTTTTACTCCCCAACATTCGAGGCTGGAATTGCCCGTGTGGGCCTTTTACTCCCCAACATTCGAGGATTTGCATAAATTCCTTTGCCTTTTACTCCCCAACATTCGAGGTTCCGCAACAGAAAACACGCCTTTTACTCCCCAACATTCGAGGTAATAGAACGAGCCGGCTGCCTTTTACTCCCCAACATTCGAGGCTCTTCGTCGCAGTAAATAGCCTTTTACTCCCCAACATTCGAGGTCGTCTTCGTCTTCCATATGCCTTTTACTCCCCAACATTCGAGGTCGACGTGCGTGCCGCAGAGCCTTTTACTCCCCAACATTCGAGGTACCGTAGATGGTCGCCTGCCTTTTACTCCCCAACATTCGAGGGGTCGTGGCGCGGGCAGTGCCTTTTACTCCCCAACATTCGAGGCGCCACAGAATTTCGTCGGCCTTTTACTCCCCAACATTCGAGGACGACTTGCGTGGCGTGAGCCTTTTACTCCCCAACATTCGAGGCGCTGTTGTTTGTTCAAGGCCTTTTACTCCCCAACATTCGAGGCTTGAAAATCTATATGATGCCTTTTACTCCCCAACATTCGAGGAGGAACCCTCTTTTCCCCTTGTATTCCTTTGTGAAAGTTCAATTCGTGCGTCCTAGTTCGTATCAGAAACATGCCTGTTTCTGATACAATCTCAGTATAAAACATGCTATGGGCGCCCGCAAACGCAAAACAAGCCTCTGGCTTCCGTACCTCTCCAACATTTCCATCAAAGGCGAAAAAATCTTTGGTGAGTACAAGGGTGGGCGATTTGAAGAAAAACTAGGAGATCTCGGCTCCGTGATGATTTACGGATCCACCTGCCCGCTTCCCGAAGACGTGTTGGAAATGACGGCACGGTACCGCATTCCTGTTTGTTTCCATCGCCGCAACATTTCAAACGTCGTCTGGATTAACGGCGGCGTTCAAGGAAGCAAAAATGACCTGATCACGAAACAAATCCTCTTTCGTGAAGACGCGCGCAAACGACTGCATATCGCGCGTAAATTGCTGGAAGCGAAATTCAAATCCATGCAATGGCTCACCGCGTTTCCTCCCGCGCTCAAACCAGGCATGTCCATTGCGGCCATGCGCACGTTGGAAGCGCATCACGCCAAAGAATACTGGAAGAAATACTACGCCGCGCTTGGGGTGGAAGGGACGCGCCGTGGACAAAACGACGTCATACGCACCGTATTGGACGCGGTCTCCAAATTCACGGCGGGCATTTTGCTGCGTTGGATTGCGTTTCATCGGCTGTCCCCGCAACACGCGTATTTGCATGAACCGACAGATTATCCGTCGCTCGTGTACGATCTCATGGAACCGTACCGCGGTTACATTGAAAAGATCGTTTTTAACGCCTTGGAATACGCCATTTCAAACGACGTAGACGAAAAAGAATGGATTGGATATGCCATCGCGCACGTGGAAGATTATTTGGATGAACACGTGTACGTGGACGCAACGCGGCAACTCGTGACGTTCCAAGAACTCATGCATGGATCCGTCCTTGCGTTGCGTGCTTATTTTCTCGGTGAAGCGCCGCGATACATCTTGCCCATCCCCGGAAAACCGAATGGTGGCCGACCCTCAAAAGTCGGTTACAAACTATACGGACGTCAAGCTGGCAAACAAGATTTCTGGGAAAAATCACGCACAGCCCATGCAAAACACAAGAAGCGCATGGCTGTGAAGCCCGCGCTTCTTTCTTAACGATCTCCCACCAACCCGCGCGCCAAGGCATCCACGTCGCCGGCGCCCTGCACCAAAATTACGTCCCCTGGCCGCGCGACAATCGAAAGCATGGCCCGCGCGTCACGCAGGTCGGCGGCGTAGCGCACGTCCGTGGCGGGGCGGCGTTTCTTCACGGCGTCCGCCAGCTGCTGGCTGGAAACGTGCGCGTCGTCTTCCGTGCGGCCGGCCACTTCGTACACTTCCGGCACGACCACGGCGTCGGCCTCGGCCAGGGCCTCGACGAACCCGCCGAACAGCTCCTTGGTGCGGGCGTGCTGGTGCGGCTGGAAGCACAGCACCACGCGGCGGCCGGGGAAGAACTCCCGCGCGGCGGCCACGGTGGCGCGGATGGCCGTGGGGTGGTGGCCGTAATCGGAAATCACGTCCGCGCCGTTCCACGTCCCCACCCGCTCGAAGCGCCGCCAAATGCCGGGGAACTGCTTCAACACCCGCGCGCAGGTTTCAAACGGCACGCCCAGTTCCATGGCGGCGGCGGTGGCGGCCAGGGCGTTCATGATGTTGAAGGCCCCGGGTACGCGCAGCGCCAGGTCGCCCAGCGGCTCCGGCGGATGCAGGCGCCGCACCAAGGCCGACTGGATGCCCGCGGCCGTCCGGCGATTTTCGACCATATAATCGGCGCCATCCTGGGTGCCGTAGCGAACCACCCGGTCCGCATGGAACCCGGCCGACCCCGGATCGTCCGCATTCAACACCACCAGCCCCTTCCCTTTCATCTTGTCCAAGAACGTCTGGAAGGTGTCCTGGATGTGCGCCAGATCGCGGAAATAATCCAAATGGTCCTCCTCCACGTTGGTCAGGACGATCATTTCGGGGTGCAGGTTGAGCATGTGCGCGCGGTACTCGCAGGCTTCGACCACCAAAAAGCGGCCCGCGCCCAGGCGCAGGTTGCCGTCGGAAAACCCCGGCACCAAGGAGCCGACGATCACCAGCGGGTCGTACCCGGCGGCTTCCAACAAGAGGCCGAGCATGGCCGTCACCGTGCTTTTGCCGTTCGTCCCCGCCACGGCAATCGTGGTGTACCCGCGCGACAATTCGCCCAGGAATTGGGGGTACGAAAGTTGGCGAACGCCGAGACGCGCCGCTTCCGCCCGCTCCGGGTCCGTATCGGGCACGGCGGCCGAATAGACGACGAGATCGGCCGTGGCGAGCGCCGACGGGTCGCCGCCCTCGGCGAACCGCAGGCCGTGCCGCACCAACTCGTCCGTCAGCGCGGAGGCCTGGCGGTCGGAGCCGGTGACACGCGCCCCCTTGGCCAAAAACAACTTGGCGATGGCGGACGTGCCGATCCCTCCGACCCCGATGATGTGGACATGGCGGAATTCCTCGAACATATGCGGGTAGGATAGCCCTTCGGGCGGGAAAAGAAAAACGCCCGCGCTTCCGGAGAAGCGGGGACGTGAGCGGTGGCGGCGGCTAGGCGACGAAGCGGTCTGCCTCGCGTATGACCTCGACGGGCGCCTGGGCGAGCGCGGCGGCCACGAGGCCGAGGAACTTCTCGACCGATGCCGCGATCAACGCGGCCTTCGGCTTGGGGAAGCGCGCGGGGTGGCGCGTCGCCTCCTGGTAGAGGACGTTCCGCACCGCCGCGGAGGCACGTCCGGGAACGGCCCGCTTGATCGCGGCGAACACTGCCCCTGCCTGCATGTGCTCGCAGAGCAGCGACAGGCCGAAGTGCATGGCCTGGAGTTGCGCCACGGCGACGGGAGGCGCCCGCCATCCCTCCGTATCCATCCAGGGAATCCGCGCCACGTTCATCGCGGCGCGCCCCTGCACCAGCACGGCCAGGGCCAGCCATCCGTCGGCGGGCACATCCCGTGCGATGAACAGCGTCAGCTCGCGGACGGGCTCCCTGCCCGACGCGACCAGCTGGCGGACGCACGCCCGGGCGAGCAACCCGCCCAGGGACGCGTGCCCGACGGGCGCCGGACGAATCCGAACGGCCCCGCCTTCGAGGAAACGGACGATCTGCTCCGCCTCCTCATTTCCCTGCGCGAATGCCGCCGCCGCACGCAACGCGCGCGCCACGACATCCGCCTCCGTCATGCGTATGACGAACGCTTGGTCGCCCATTGCCATGGATGACCTCCTTCTTCTTCGACGCTGAGGGGGAAAGAGCCGTGTCGCCGCGCCGTTGAAGCGACGCCGCAATCTACCGCGAAACGGTGCCCGTGTCAACCCCGCGCCCCGTTCTTCCCTTCCCGCCGCCGCCCGCATTTCGTACACTGTCCCCTATATGTCCCTCTCCTCCTTTGATCCCGACATCGCCGGCTGGTTGCAAAAGGAACTGGACCGCCAGCGCGACGGCCTGGAACTCATCCCGTCCGAGAACTTCGTGTCGCCTGCCGTGCTGGAAGCCCTGGGCAGCGTCGCCACCAACAAATACGCCGAAGGCGTGCCCGGCAAACGCTACTACGGCGGCTGCCAGTTCATCGACGAAATCGAAACGCTGGCCGTGGAACGCGCCAAACACCTGTTCGGGGCGGAACACGCGAATGTCCAGCCGCTCTCCGGCGCGCCCGCCAACCTGGCCGCGTACAGCGCCCTGCTCAAACCCGGCGACGTCGTGCTGGGCATGGACCTGTCCCACGGCGGGCACCTCACGCACGGACACCCGGCCACCTTCCCCGCCGCCATCTACCGCTTCGTCGGCTACAAAACCACGTCCGACGGCGCCATCGACTACGCCCATCTCCACAACCTCGCCCTCGCGCACAAGCCGAAACTCATTCTTGTCGGCTATTCGGCGTACACACGCGACATCGACTACGCGCGCGTCAAAGCCATCGCGGACGAAGTGGGCGCGTTCACCATGGCCGACATCGCGCACATCGCCGGGCTGATCGCCGGCGGCGAAATGGCCAACCCCGTGCCGCTGTTCGACGTCGTCACCACCACCACGCACAAAACCCTGCGCGGACCGCGCGGCGGGATGATCTTGTGCAAAGCGGCGCACGCCAAGGCGATCGACAAGGCCGTCTTCCCCGGCCTGCAGGGCGGACCGCACGAACACGCCATCGCCGCCAAGGCCGTGGCGTTCAAGGAAGCGGCGGAACCGGCGTTCAAGGAATACGCGCGGCAGGTGCGGCGGAACGCCAAGGTGCTGGAAGAAGACCTGCGGGCACGCGGGTTCACCCTGGTGTTCGGCGGGACGGAAAACCACCTCCTGCTCGTCGATCTGACGAACAAGAACGTCAGCGGCAAGGAGGCGCAGAACGCCCTGGACGCCGCGGGCATCACGGTGAACAAGAACGCCGTACCCGACGACCCGCGCGGCCCCATGGACCCGTCCGGCATCCGCCTGGGCACGCCCGCCGTCACCACGCGCGGCATGAAGGAAGAGGAAATGCGCGCCGTCGCCGCGTGGATCGACCGGGCGCTCGCGGCAAAAAACGACCCCGCCGCGCTGGCCGCCATCAAAGAGGAAGTGAAGGCGCTCGCCGCCCGCTTCCCCCTGTACCCGGGATTGTCCTATTAACCTCGGCCGCCTATGGATCTCCGCACCGTCCTCGTCATCCTGCACGCCCTGGCCGCTTCGGTCGGCATCGGCACCGTCGTCATCACGGACTACTTCGTGTTCAATTTCCTCAAGGACCACAAGATCACGAAACGGGAATCGGACACGCTGGCGCTGTGCTCCCACGTCATTTGGGCCGCGCTCGCCCTCCTCCTTCTGACGGGCGTCGTGCTGGTGTCCCTGCGGCCGGAAATGCTCGCCTCGGCGAAATTCCAGGTGAAGATGGTCGTCGTCGCGCTGCTCACGCTCAACGGCATCGTGCTGAACGTCTACCTGACGCCCCGGCTGCGGAGGATCGCCTTCCACGCCCACGTCGCCCCGGCAAAGTCCCTGCCGGACGCGGTGCGCAAAATCGCCATGGCCTCCGGCGCCATTTCCTTCGTCTCCTGGCTGACGGCGTTCGTCCTCGGATCGTTGCGGAGCATTCCGATGAGCTTCGCGCAGGGTGTCGGCCTGTACGCGGGCGTCCTCGCGGTGATCGCGCTGGGCGCGTCGCTGACCAAAAAGAAGCGCGATTAACGCCCGGACGCCGAAAATATCCACAACGTCGGCGTTCACAAAAGGAAAAATTCGTGGTTGAATGGGAACGTCAACTAAGGTAAAGCGTTGGTGTCAATAAAGAATACCCCCTACGGTTAAACCCGTTGGGGGTTCTTTATTTTCCTCCCGGATGTGCGGGCCGTGTCCGTTCGGGCTTCTGGGCCCGGGCATGGTTGCCTTGGTTGATTTGACACCAACGACAGCGGGTTCGATCCCCGCCGGGTCCATATTGCCCGGGACCAGCCGCCGCCCCGCCTCATCCGCGGGGCGGTTTGGTTTGTGTACGTGGCAGCCGGTCTTGATGCGCGCGCCCGTCCGTGGCATGATCGCCGCATTATGGCGCATCTCTTGGGCGGAAAAACCTTGGCCGCGGCCGTGCGCGGCAAGGTGAAGGAACGCGTCGCCGCCCTGCCCCGTGTGCCGGGGTTGGCGGTGTTGTTGGTCGGGGACGATCCGGCGTCGCACCTGTACGTTGCCTTGAAGGAAAAGGCGTGCGAGGAAGCGGGGATTCGTTTTGAGCGGCATGCGTACCCGGCCGACGCGGACGAAGCGGCGCTGGTCGCCAAGATTGAAGAGTTGAACGCGCGGGCGGACGTGGACGGGATTTTGGTGCAGCTCCCCCTGCCCTCCCAGGACGCCGACCGCGTGGCAGGGGCGATTGCGCCGGCCAAGGACGTGGACGGCTTCCACCCGGAAAACGTGCGCGCCTGCGCCGAGGGACGGCCGTGCCTGGCCCCGCCGGTACACTTGGGCGTGATGAAATTACTGGATGCAACGGGGGTGAACGTACGCGGTATGCGCGCCGAATTCGTGGGCAGCGCACTGTTCGCCGCGCCGCTCGTCGCGTTGCTGCGCGAACGCGGCGTGGAAACCACGGTCGTGCCGCCGGACCGCTTCGCCTGTGCCGCCGCGCGCGTGCTCGCCGCCGACATCGTGATCGCGGCAGCGGGAGCGCCGGGCATCATCACGGGCGACTGCCTCAAACCGGGCGCCATCGTGATCGACGTGGGAACGACCAAGGTAAACGGCAAGCTGCTCGGCGACGCGGATCGGGCGAGCGTGGACCCCGTGGCCGGCTGGATCTCCCCCGTGCCCGGCGGCGTCGGCCCGCTCACCGTCGCGTACCTCTTGCTCAACGTGCTGAAGGCGCACACGCAAACCCGCATGCAAAAAACCGCCCCGTAAGGGACGGTTTTTCGTTCGCCCTCCTTCTTAGAGCATCCGCCGCAAGTACTCCCCCGTCGCGCTGCCGGCGTGGCGTGCGACGTCCTCCGGCGTGCCGGCCACCACCACGGTGCCGCCCAGGTCGCCGCCTTCGGGACCCATGTCGATCAGCCAGTCCGCCGTCTTGATCACGTCCAGGTTGTGCTCGATGACGATGACGGAATTCCCCTTGTCCACCAGGGCGTGCAGCACCTCCAGCAGCCGCTTCACGTCTTCGAAATGCAGGCCGGTGGTCGGCTCGTCGAGCAGGTACAGCGTGCGGCCGGTGGAACGCTTGGCCAGCTCGGTGGCCAGTTTTACGCGCTGCGCCTCCCCGCCGGAGAGCGTGGGCGCGGGCTGCCCCACCTTCAAATACCCCAGGCCGACTTCGTTCAACGTGAACAGCTTGTCGTGGATGGGCGGGACGTCCTTGAAAAACACGACGGCCTCTTCCACCGTCATCTCCAAAATCTGGTAGATGTTCTTCTCCTTGTATTCGATTTCCAGGGTCTCGCGGTCGAAGCGCTTGCCCTTGCATACGTCGCAGGCGACGTAGACCGTGGGCAGGAAGTGCATTTCGATGGCGATGGTGCCGTGGCCCTCGCAGTTCTCGCAGCGCCCGCCGGGCGTGTTGAAGCTGAAGCGGCCGGGCTTGTACCCGCGGAAGCGCGCCTCCGCCGTGGCGGCGAACAGCTCGCGCACCGGGCCCCACGCGCCGGTGTACGTGGCCGGGTTGGAACGCGGCGTGCGCCCGATGGGCGACTGGTCCATCAAAATGGCCTTGTCGATGTACTCGACGCCCATGAGCGCGCGGTGGCGCCCCGGCACGGCCGTGCTGCCGTACAGGCGCCGCGCCAGTTCCTTGTACATGGTGTCGTACGCCAGCGTGGACTTGCCGGAACCCGACACGCCCGTCACGCAGACGAACCGGCGCAGCGGCACGTCCACGTCCACGTTCTTCAGGTTGTTCTCGCTGGCGCCGCGGATTTTGACGACGTCCTTGCCCACGCCGCGCCGCTGTTCCGGCACGGGGATGGTTTTCTTGCCGGTGAGGTACGCGCCCGTGAGCGAGTTCGGCGTCTCGAAGACGGCCGGCACCGCAGCGTTCGCCATCACCTGCCCGCCGTGCACCCCCGCCGCCGGGCCGATTTCCACCATGTGGTCCGACGCGCGGATGGTGTCTTCGTCATGTTCGACCACGATGACCGTGTTGCCGGCGTCCCGCAGGCCGATGAGCGTGCTGATCAGCCGGTCGTTGTCGCGCTGGTGCAGGCCGATGGTGGGTTCGTCCAACACGTACATGGCGCCCACCAGCCGCGAACCGACCTGCGAGGCCAGGCGGATGCGCTGCGCCTCTCCGCCGGAGAGCGTGCCCGCCGCGCGGTTCAGGGTGAGATAATGCAGGCCGACGTCCAGCATGAACTGGAGGCGGTTGAGGATTTCCTTCATCACCGGCCCGGCGATTTCCTTCTGCCGTTCCGTCAGCGGGATGGTCATGAAGTACTCGGCGGCCTTTTCGATGGACAGGCCCGTCACGTCCACGATCGAAAGGCCCGCATTTTCCGCCGGCAGCCAGACGTGCAGCGCTTCGGGGCGCAGGCGCTTCCCTTTGCAGGTCGGGCACGGTTCTTCGCTGAACAACTCCTTGGTGCCCAGGCCGCTGCAGTCCGGGCAGGCGCCGTACGGCGAGTTGAAGGAGAACAGGCGCGGTTCCACTTCCGGGAAGGAAAACCCGTCGTCCGGGCAGCTGAACTTGGACGACAACAGGCGCTCCGTGCCGTCGGGATAGACGACCACCGCGACGTCCTCGCCGCGCTCCACCGCGGTTTCGAGGGCTTCGGCCAGGCGCTGGCGCACGTCTTTCAGCGCGCGCCCGCCGTCCTCGCCCTTGGTGACGGGCGGGAGCAGGGCCGCCGGGATGCTGTCCACCACAACTTCGATGGTGTGCTGCTGGTAGCGGGAGAGTTTGATTTGCTCGTTGAGCGCGTGCATTTTCCCGTCGATGCGCACCCGCGCGAAGCCGGAGTTATACAGGTCGTACAGGAGTTGGTAGTACTCGCCCTTGCGGCCGCGCACCACCGGCGCGAGGATGTCCACCGCGCCCTTTTTTCCCTTGACGGCCTTGTCCGTTCCCTTGTCGGCGCTCTTGGCCGGCGTGCCGTGTTCCTCCAGCCCGCGCAGCACCACGTCCACCATTTCCTCGTTGGTGAGCTTGGCGATGGGCTTGTGGCACTTCACGCAATGCGGCTGGCCCACGCGGGCGAACAGCACGCGCAGGTAGTCGTAAATCTCCGTGATGGTGGCCACGGTGGAACGCGGGTTGGCGCTGTGGGCCTTCTGGTCGATCGAGATGGCCGGCGACAGCCCTTCGATTTCGTCCACGTCCGGCTTTTCCATCTGCCCGAGGAACTGGCGGGCGTACGCGGACAGGGATTCCACGTAGCGGCGCTGCCCCTCGGCGAAAATGGTGTCGAACGCCAAGCTGGACTTGCCGGAACCCGACAACCCCGTGATGGTGATCAGTTTGTTGCGCGGCAGCTCAAGCGAAATGTTCTTGAGGTTGTGCTCGCGCGCGCCTTTGATGGTGATTTTGTCGTGCATAGGTTCGTTATCCACAGCGTGGGCGTTGACAAGGGGGAAATTTTGTGGTTGAATATTTCTATCCTTGCGAGGACCTCTACGGTCTTACTCTGGGTGGCACGGAACTCCCCCTTCCGTTCCGACTTCAACCTTCTTGGTTGCGGTTGGGACGGAGGGGGTTTTCCGTTTCCCAACATCCCGGGACATGGGCGACTGGGGCCCGTGGAGGTAATGGTAACCTCGCAAGGATTGTCACCCTGAGTCGCGGGTTCGATTCCCGCCGGGTCCATAAATCCCGGGACCAGCCGCCGCCCCGCCTCATCCGCGGGGCGGTTTGGTTTCGGATTTCGGCGTCTTCTTCCGCTTCCTCGGCACCGTGGCCTTCTTCCCCTTCTCCTTGGCCAGCATCTCCTTCTTCAGCAAGGCGATTTCGTCGCGCAGGATGGCGGCCGTCTCGAAGTCCAATTTGCGGGCGGATTCCTTCATGTCGTATTCCTTTTCCTTGATGACCTCGGCGATTTCGTGGGGTTCGGCGGTCATTTCCAGTTTGAGGATGTTCCGCACGTCGGCCGGGCCGTCGCCCAGGCCCAGGGCGGCGCGGATGTCCGTGATGGCCTTCTTCACCGTTTTGGGCGTGATGCCGTGCTTTTTGTTGTGGGCGAGCTGGATGGTGCGGCGGCGTTCGGTTTCCGCCAGCGCGCGCTTGAGCGAACCCGTGACCTCGTCGGCGTACAAAATCACCCGGCCTTCCACGTTACGCGCCGCGCGCCCGATGGTCTGGATGATGGACGTCTCGGAGCGCAGGAACCCCTCCTTGTCCGCGTCCAAAATGGCCACCAGCGTCACTTCCGGCAGGTCCAGCCCCTCGCGCAACAGGTTCACGCCGACGATGACGTCGTACGCGCCCTTGCGCAGGTCGGAGATGATGGTGATGCGGTCCAGGGTTTCCACGTCGGAGTGCAGGTATTGCACCTTCACGCCCTGCTCCCCCAGGAAAGCGGTCAAATCCTCGGCCATCTTTTTGGTGAGCGTGGTCACCAGGGAGCGCTGGTCCTTTTTGGCGCGCACCTTGATTTCCTCGATGAGGTCCGCCACCTGGCCGGGATAGTCGCCCTGCTGCACCACCGGCCGCACGTCCACCTCCGGGTCCACCAGGCCCGTGGGGCGGATGATCTGCTCCACCACCCGCGCGCTGCGCTGCACCTCGTATTTGCCCGGCGTGGCGGAAACGTACACCGTCTGCCCGACCTTCCCTTCGAACTCGTTGAACTTCAGCGGGCGGTTGTCCCGCGCGGACGGCAGGCGGAAGCCGAAGTTCACCAGATTGTCCTTGCGCGCGCGGTCCCCCTCGTACATGCCGCCGATCTGCGGCACCGTCACGTGCGATTCGTCGATGAACGTGAGGAAATCCTCGGGGAAATAGTCCATCAGCGTGTACGGTGGCTCGCCTTGCGACCGGCCGTCGAAATGCCGCGAGTAGTTCTCGATGCCGTTGCAGTAGCCGATGTTCTTGATCATTTCCAAGTCGTACCGCGTGCGGCGGGAGATGCGTTCGGCCTCCAGCACCTTGCCTTCCTTCTCGAAGACGGCGAGCTGGGCGTCCAATTCGGCCTTGATGTCGGCCAGCGCCTTGGCCTGCCGCGCGGGCGAAACGACGTAATGCTTGGCCGGGAATAGCCAGAAGTCCGGCGCGTCTTCCAATTCCTTGCGCGTGACCGGGTCCAGCACCAGGATGCGCGAAACGGTTTCACCGTCGAGCAGGACGCGGTAAATCTTTTCCTCGTTCATGGGCATGATTTCCAGCACGTTGCCCTTGCCGCGGAACGACCCGCGCTTCATGTCGCCCGCCACGCGTTCGAACTGCATGTCCACCAGGCGGCGCAACAGTTCCGAGCGGCCCAGCGTTTCGTCGCCGCGCTTCACGTGCAGCACGACCCCTTCGTATTCCTTGGGCGAACCCAAACCGTAAATGCAGGAAACCGACGCCACGATGATGACGTCCCGGCGCGTGAGCAGCGCCTGGGTGGCGGCGTGGCGCAGACGGTCGATTTCCTCGTTGATTTGGCTTTCCTTTTCGATGTAGGTGTCGGAACGCGCGATGTACGCCTCCGGCTGGTAATAGTCGTAGTACGACACGAAGTATTCCACCGCGGCGTCGGGGAAGAATTCGCGGAACTCGTTGCACAGCTGGGCGGCGAGCGTTTTATTGTGAGCAATCACCAGCGTGGGGCGCTGCAGGCGCTGGATCACGTTGGCCATGGTGAAGGTCTTGCCGGAGCCGGTAACGCCGAGCAGGGTTTGGTGCTGCTCGCCCGCGCGCAGCCCGGCCTCCAGCTGCTCGATGGCCTTGGGCTGGTCGCCGGCGGGTTGGTACTCGGATTTGAGGTGGAAATTCATAGGGTTTTTCCTTGAAACGCGCAAACTCCCCAAGAGAAGGGCTCTCTAGGGGAGGTACGGCTGGTTGTGCGCCCACGTTACCAGGCGGAGATGGGGATGTCTACGCACAAGGCTGCGCACGCACGCAGGTTA
>CAZCMI010000008.1:0-32109 GCA_964499955.1 uncultured Gammaproteobacteria bacterium | reverse complement strand
GAGCCATGCTGCCGATCGTCTGCGGCCGGAGCTTGGGCCCACGGCCGTGCCGTGGCCGGCAGTGCGCTTGCGGGAGACAGGTGGAGGGGAACGCGTACGGCGACGAACCGGACCGCCTCGAGCGGCACCTGTCCTTGCGCGGCGACAGCCATGCCGTGCACGGTCCGATGCGGGCCTTCCTGCGACGGGGGATCGATCTGCAGGTGTTCCCCGGGCGTGAACGCAATGACCGCCGCGATGCCCGCGTCCATGGCGTGTCCTTCCTGGAAGGCCATGGCGATTGCCGGCCGGAACGCGCTGCCGGTCTTTGCCATCGCCGCGTTCGCATAGGGTCCGTATGCGTCCATGGCGCGCGCCAACGTCAGCGGCGTGCCGCGCATCAACGCCTCGATACGGTCAAGGCGTTCCCGCCGAATGACGGCGGGGAAGAGATGCGAAAAAGAATGGGCAGCCGGTTGCTCAAGAACGACCCCGCCCGCGCCGGTCAACGCGGCCATGAAACCGAAGTACCGTTCGGCCGTTTCCCGCTGACGGGAGGTTTTCTCCTGCGGTTGCGGCGGCGGGGACGGTGCTTCGCGGGAGGATGGGTGCAGACGAGATTCGAGCATAGGGAACGGGATTATGCGGGAGAAGACAGCAGGTCGGCGACGGAGCCGATACCCGATACCCGCAAGCCGGCGTGCGGGGCGGCCGATTTTTTCGGTACGACGGCGCGGGAGATGCCCAGCCGTTTGGCTTCCGCCAGCCGCCGTTCCAAGAACGGCACCGAGCGCACTTCGCCGCCCAGGCCCACTTCGCCCGCGTACAGCACGGGTTCGGCATCGGCCGTGCCGCGTGCGGCCCCCGCGATGGCGGCGCAGATCGCCAGGTCCGCCGCCGGTTCGTCCAGGCGCATGCCGCCGATGACGTTCACGTACACGTCCTGTTCCGCCAGCTTCAGCCCGCCGCGTTTGGACAGGATCGCGCACAGCATCTGCAGGCGGTTCTGGTCGAAGCCCGAAGCGCGCCGTACCGGCGTGCCGTAGCTGGTTTTTTCCACCAGGGCTTGGACTTCCACCAAAAACACCCGCGACCCCTCCACGGCGGCGGCCGTCACGGAGCCGGGGACCGCGGCCCGTTCCTCCAGGAACTTGGCCGAGGGGTTTTCCACCGCGCACAGCCCGCCCGCGGTCATTTCGAACACGCCGATTTCGTCCGTGGAACCGAAGCGATTCTTGGACGAACGCAGCAGGCGGTATGCGTGCGTCGGGTCGCCTTCGAGCGTCAGCACCGCGTCCACCAAGTGTTCGAGCGTTTTCGGCCCGGCGACGTTGCCGTCCTTGGTGACTTGCCCGATGAGCAGGATGGGGATGCCGGAGCGCTTGGCGCATTCCATCAGGACGTTGGCCGCGTAGCGCACCATGGTGGGACTGCCCTGGGCACCTTCCACGTGTTCGGACGTCAGCGTTTGCACGGAATCGATGATGGCGAGCGCAGGCCGTTCCTTTTCGATGGATGTGGCGAGGGTTTCGACGGGGAAGGGGTCGAGCGTGCGCACGCCGTCGGCCACCGCGCCCAAACGCAGGAAGCGGTCCGCCAACTGTTGCGGGGATTCCTCGCCGGACACGTACAGGACGGTGGTTGCTCCCCGCGCCACGGCCCCGGCGATCTGGGCCACCAACGTGGACTTGCCGATGCCCGGTTCGCCCGAAAGCAGCACGATGCTGCCGGGAATGAACCCGCCGCCCAGCACGCGGTCGATTTCCGCCTGTCCGGCGGACAGGCGCGCCTGCGCCGCCTTGTCGCCGCTTGCCGCCAACGGCCGGCTTGCCTGGGCTGCGGAGGGTTTTCCCGCCTTCGCCCCCGCGTGACTGCCCGCCGCGCGCGGCGCTGCGGGCGCCTCCGCAACCGTCCCCCACGCCCCGCATTCCAAACACCGCCCGCTCCATTTCTTCGCTTGGGCATCGCAGTTCGAACAGACGTACATAGGGGCAGTTTGGCGGGCGTTAGGGAGTTTGCATGATGCAGTTGTGCGCCCCTTTGTTCGCACTCCAGCGGTAGCAGGATTGGATGTTATGCTGTGTGCTCGTTCCCGGTTGCACGTATTCCCATTCGTTTTGGCTGAGCGAACAGGTCGTTTTGGAGACCTTGGCGGTATCCAGCTCGAAGTGCCAAACCTCGGTGTTCAGGCGGCAGAACCCGTGTTTGCGCATGAGGCGCGTTAATTCCGCCTGACAGGCCGTGTTAAACGTGAAATTCCCGAAAGAATGGTTTCGGTCGCACCACACGTCCACGGCGGCGTAGTTTGTGTGGGGACAGCCGTTCGGATTGCCTTGTTTGACGCCTTCCTCGACGAACTGCTGGAGGGTCCAATTCCCCGCCCGCGCCTGGTTGAGAAAATCCGTGCGGTTGTCCATGGGCAGGCAGGTGGACGGATCGCATTTCCAATTCGGGCGCGTGAGGCAGTTGTTGTAGTACACGGTTAGTTGTTTTTCCATCGAGCGGGTGGCCGATGTCAGGCGTAGTTGAGACTTGAACGTCGAGGCCTGCAGTTCCGCAGCGACCAACTTGAGTTTTTCCAAGACCGGTTCGGATACGTCGCAATCGTTGCAGTTGAGCAGAATGTTCGGATCCACGGCCCGGACGAGTTGTTCTGACGTTGGCGGGTCCGGATTTTCAACCTCGTGTTCGCCGTCGGGCGGCATGTCCTCGCGTGCGATCACTTGCAAAGTCAGCGGGTTGAACACGGTGAGCCGGGGGCCGTAGACGACGGTGAGGATGAGGTAGACGCTGAACAGCAGCACGAGGCCGATGGCGGCGTTCGTTATGCGTGCCTTCGCCTTGCCCACGTCCGCGCCACCGGCGGACAGCGTGTATTGCAAGCCGCCGACCATGATCATGACGATGGCGACGGTGCCTGCAATGGCGAGCAAGTAGCGGTAGATACCCGTGATGTACTCGCCGATCCAGTTGACGGTCATTTTGCCGCTCTCGATCGATTGGGGCGTGAAGACGATGGTGGGGATATTGATCTCCAGCCGGGGCGTGATGCCGGGGCGCGTCGGGGAAGTCGGTGGTGGTGCGACCGGTGCGGGCACGCTCTGTTGGGGAGGACAGGCGGCGAGTTCGTATCGCGTGGTTGTACCGCCCGTGATTGGTTCGCACGCTGACACGCACGCGATATTTTGGTCGCCCGTATCAGGAACCGTCGTTTCAGCGCACGTTTCAAGTCCGTTGACGGTTTGATAACAGGCGCACGTGGCGGCTGCGGCGGTTGGTACATATCCAAAACCTGCCGCGGCCATCAGGCCGAAGATCAACGCGGCCATCCAGTTACGGCGCCAAGATCGGGCGGACATAGGACAGGAGTTCTTCCACGCCAACGGCGCCGACCACGCGTTGGTCGTTGATGAACAGGGTGGGTGTGGCGGTCAGGCGCAGCGCCATGGCTTCTTCCATGTCCCGGCGCACCTGCGCGGCCGTATCCTGGGTTTCCAGGCATCGGACGAACGGACCCTCGTCCAGCCCCACTTCGCGGGCGATCAACAAGAACTGCTGGTCGGACAGGATGCGGCGTTGGACGTACAAAGCGTCGTGGTACTCCCAGAATCGGCCCTGGCGCGCGGCGCATTGCGCGGCCACGGCGGCGGGGAAGGCCTGGGGATGGGCGTATTCGTTTGGCAGGTGCTTCCACACCACGCGCACGTCGTCCGGGAAACTGCGCTGGGCGATTTGGGCGGCGGTGGAGGCGTCGGCGCAATAGTCGCACTGGAAGTCGCCGAACAGCACCAACGTCACCCGGGCGTCCACGGGCCCGCGGGACGGGTTGATGAACGTGACGGTGGGCCGGTCCAGCACGACGTCCGTGCCGCTGCCGGGCGGGGGCGGGGTCCACACGGGCCGCAAGCGCAACGCGAACAGCAGCAGGGTGATGCCCGCGAGCACGGCGATGGTGAGGAAGGCAAGCCAGCGTTGGTTCATATCAGCGCAATCGGATGCGTTCCAACTGACCCGTCGCCGCGTTGGTGTAGAACAGTTCGCTTTCGTCCGCGCTGACCTTCAGGTTCTCCATGGTGGTGTCCGTCGCCGGCGTGGCCAGCAGGAACGTGCGCCCCGTGGTGAGATCCACCTTGTACAGTAGGTCCGGATAGGAGCGGAACATGGAGCGCATCAGGCCCGCATTCCCGGGGAGGTCCCGCGGCACGGCGCAGTACAGGGCGTTGGCCGCGCCGAACGTGCATTTGTCGGCCCAGGTGTTGAGCCCCAGGCTGCGGCGGTTTTCCCCCATGGTGGACGGCGTGCCATCCACGGCCCACAGCAGCGGCCGGAGTTCGCTGTAGCTGCCTGCGGCGGAGTACACGAGCTTGCTGCCGTCCGTGGACCACAGCGGCAGGAAGCTGTACCCCTCCACGATCAGCCCTTTGAAATTCTCCTGGTTCTTGCCCACGGGGATGATCATGCGCCGGTCCGCCGCGCCTTGGGCGCCGCCCGTGTCCGAGAAGGCGACGACTTGGTCGTTCGGCGACCAGGCGACCTGGACCTTGTCCGCGTTGTTGCCCAGCGCTTGGAAGGCGCGCGCGTTGGAGCCGTCCGCGTTCACGGTGACCATCCAGCGGTTGTTCGGGTCCAGCGCCATGCTCTTGGTGACCAGTTCGTCCCGAACCGGGGAGAAGCCGAAATCTTCCCAGTGCGCGGGCAGGGAGGTCTGCGTCTGCGTGGCGAAGTCGTA
The DNA here is from genome assembly GCA_964499955.1 of uncultured Gammaproteobacteria bacterium. Classification (GTDB taxonomy): domain Bacteria; phylum Patescibacteriota; class Patescibacteriia; order UBA9934; family GWF2-40-263; genus JAJYIV01. The sequence continues at coordinate 27,401 of CAZCMI010000008.1, read as the reverse complement.
GACGATGTTGGAACCGTCGGGGAATTCCAGAACGGCCTTTTCGGCGGTGCGGTTCCATTCGACGGTCTGCACCTGCGGGAACGCGCGGTCGGACAAGCGCCGCACGTTGCCGTCCGCGTCGATGGTGTAGAAGCGGCCGTCGGCGGGGTCGTAATAATTCACGGAGCGACCGTCGCCGGCAAGGGTGGTTTGCGCCACGGGGCCGGTGGTCAGCGGCGTGGTTTGGGTCAGGCCACCCTGGGCGACGGGGGAAGGGGGCAACACGCCCGGCACCTCGGGAACGACGCCGGGGGGGCGTTCGCCGGCGGGTCCGCCGGGGATGAGGCCGCCTGTTCCGTCCGGCGGGGGCAGGACGGGGACCGTGGGACCTGGTTCCACCGGGGGCGCGCCGCGGAAGAACGTGACGTACAAGGCAGCGCCGATGCCGATGACGGACACGGCGAATCCGGCGACGGCCAGGAGGCGTTTCGTGCGTTCGTTCATAGGGGTGCGGTTAGAAAATGCCGGTGAAGATGCCGCCGAATTCGGAGGCGAGGCCGAGCAGGGCGAGGGGGTCCGTCAGGGCCAGGTACAAGCCGTACATCAGCATGATCTGGAAGAAGATCAGCAGGAGCACGGCCACGGCGAGGATGAGGTCCACGAGCACCAGGCCGAAATGTGCGGTGAAGTCCGGCAGGATCTTCGCCAATGCCTGTTTCAACGATCGTTCGCCCGTTTTCACGGGTTTGACGGCGAGGATGACGTCCTGCCAGCCGAAGGAGCCGACGAACCGCCCCGCGTCTTTCCGGATCCAGCCGCCATAGACCATCTTGACATTCCACCACAGCAGATGGCCCACCACCGGCAGTTCGTAGGCCAAGAGGTTTATGCCCATGTCCGTGCCGTCGCGGATGGTCGCGTCCGCCGGCGAGCGCTCGCCCTCCTTTGCTTCTTGCTCTTGCTGTTGCTGTGCCTGCGCGGCGGCTGCTTGTTGGCGGATGGCCGCGATGTGCGCCTGGCTGAGTTCGCGGCGGCGCTGGGATTCCAGTTCGTTTCGGTCGAGGGGGTTTTCGTCCGACTCCCCTTCCGCTTCCATCGCCTCCCCGCCTGCCATGCGGGCTTCGCCGGCGGGCCGTTGGGGGACGTCCGGGTCGCCGAAGCCCTCTTCGCCGAAGAGGGGGCCGCTGTCCGACAGGTGCGGGGCGTCCCGCGTGCTTGCGGGACGTTCGGGGAGAGGAGTACGCAGCGTCACGCCTGCGGGCATCTCCGGCCGGGGCGCGCGCTGTGCCTGCTCGACGCGCGCGTTCGCGTACGGGTCCGCCGAGGCGTCGCGGGCGTTCGGCGCGGAAGCCGTCAACCCCGCCGCCGCGCCCAGGCCCAATCCCAACGCCCGCATTTGCGACGAACGAAGCCGGGAGACGCGCTGGCGCTCCTTCGGGCTTTGCCGGGTTGCGGGCGACATCCGAGGCATACGGAAAGACGACCGGCGTTCCGGTCGTCTTCATTCTACCATTTTTGCGGGGAAGGGGGTGTATCATGCGTGCATATGACCACTGTGCTGCACGTCGATATTCGAAACCCCATCGGAAATTTATATCGGAAGAACCACGTTCTTGTCTTGGTTGTTGCTCATGACGGTTCGTTTGTTCTGGCAAAAAAGCACGGATTCTATCCAGACCATATGGCGCGCCTGCTTGGCGGGGGCATGCAAGAAGGCGAGGATCCGCGGGCGGCCGCGCGGCGGGAACTGCAAGAAGAGCTCGCTGTGTCCCTCGACGAAGACGCGTTTAAGAACCTCGGGGAGGTGGAAACGCGTGCACAAACGGCGGAGGGACCCATGCGCATGTTCACCCATCTTTACGCCGTCCGCCTTCCGAAAGAAGCCTGCCTGGTTCCCGGCGATGACATTACGGGAATCGCCCGCTACACGCGCGGAGAATATGGGGAGTTGATCCAAGCAATGAACGAATTGCAAGGCGAGTACGTGACGGCCACCTTCTCCTTTTCCTGGCATGATTGGGGAAAGATCTATGCGTCCATCCATGAACGTGCTTTGAAGGCGTACGAGGCGGCTTCGGCAGCATAACGAAAAAACGGCCCAGGGGCCGTTTTTTGCGCCGTCTCGTTATTTCACCCGCACGTCCACGCAGGCGCCGTCCGCGCAGACGCGGAAGGCGGTGCCCGTGCCGATCAGGTCGGCCAGGCGTTCTTCCACGTGGGTTTGGATCAGGCGGCGGATGTCGCGGGCGCCCAGCGAGGTGTCTGCCTGCTTGGCCAGCAAGGCGGCCACCCCAGCGTCCGTTTCCAACGTGCGGCCGCGGGCCTGCAGACGTGCGGCCAACTCGTCCAACTGCCGGCGGGCGACGTCGGCCAAAGCCGGCTCTGCCAGCGGCTCGAACAGCAGGACGTGCTCCAAGCGGTTGAGCAGCTCGGGGCGGAAGCGTTCTTCCAACTCCTTGCGCAGGTCGGTGCCGCTCGTGGGTGCCGTGGCGCCGAAGCCCAGGCCGCCCTGCCGGAACCGGTCCGCGCCCGCGTTGGACGTCAGCACGACGACGGCGTTGCGGAAGCTCACGGGCAGCCCCGCGGCGTCGGCCACCTCGCCTTCTTCCAGCAGCTGCAGCAGCAGGTTCTGCACGTCCGGGTGCGCCTTTTCGATCTCATCGAAGAGCACCACGCTGTGCGGCCGGGCCTTCACCTGGTCCGTCAGCTTGCCGCCTTCGCGGTAGCCGACGTACCCGGCGGGCGCGCCCACCAGCTTGGACGCGGTGAACGCCTCGGCGTATTCGGACATGTCGAAGCGCAGCAGGGCCTTCGGGTCCTTGAACAGGGTTTCCGCCACGGCCTTGGCCATTTCGGTCTTGCCCACGCCCGAGGGGCCGAGGAACAGGAACGAGGCGAGCGGGCGGCGCGGGTCGCCCAGCCCCGCCTTGGCGCGGGCGAGAGCCCGGGCGGCCGTTTTCACCGCGGACGGTTGGCCGAAGACGCGCGTGGAAAGCGCCGTTTCCAACGCCCCGGCGTCCGCGTGTTCGGCGCGGATGTCTTCCGGCGAGAGGCCGGAAAGCCGGGACACTACCTGCACGATGTGCTCGGTTGTCACGGGTGTGGCGTCCCCCGCGGCAGCGGGTTGCTCGACCAGGCGTTCCATCGCCTTCGTGAGCGTTTCCTCTTCTTCCTTCAGCTCGACGGCTTCCTTGAACTGTTCGCGCAGCACGGCTTCCTGCTTGCGCTCGCGCAGTTCTTCCAGGCGCCGTTGCAGCAGGCGGCGTTCCTCGCCGGGACCGCCGTCTTGGGCGCGCACGCGAATGGACGCGGCCGCTTCGTCCATCAAGTCCACGGCCTTGTCCGGCAGACGCCGATCCTGCAGGAAGCGCATGGACAGGCGCACGGCCGCTTCGAGCGCCTCGGGTTCGAAGCGCACGCGGTGGTGCGCCTCGTACGCCGGGGCGAGACCCCGTAGCACGTGCAGCGCGCCTTCGGGCGTTGGTTCCTCCACCGCCACGCGCTGGAACCGGCGTTCCAGGGCGGCGTCCGGTTCGATGTGCTTCTTGCATTCCGCCGGCGTGGTGGCGCCGATGCAGCGCAATTCGCCGCGCGCCAGGGCGGGTTTCAGAATGTTGGCGGCGTCCAACGAACCGGTGGCCGAACCCGCGCCCACCACCGTATGCAGTTCGTCGATGAACAAAATCAGGTCGGGATGCGCCTTGGCTTCTTCGATCACCTGGCGGATGCGCTGTTCGAACTCGCCGCGGTACATGGTCCCGGCGATCATGGCGGCCAGGTCCACCGAAACGATGCGCTTGCCGCGCAGGGCCGGGGGCACGTCGCCCGCGTGGATGCGCTTGGCCAGCCCTTCCACGATGGCGGTCTTGCCCACGCCCGGCTCGCCCACCAACAGGGGGTTGTTCTTGGTGCGGCGGCAGAGGATTTCCATCACCCGTTCGATTTCGCGTTCGCGGCCGATGACCGGGTCCAGCGATTCCTGGGCGTCCTTGGCCGTCAGTTCGCGGCCGCAGGCGGCCAATACCCGCGTGCGACCCGCGCGTTCATCCGCTTCGGACGCCGGGACGGGGCCGGCGGGCGCGGCGGCTTCCTTGCCGGGCGCGGCGGAGACGGCGGCGGCCAAGTCGCCAAAACGGCCCGTGCTGCGCAGGGCGAAGGCAATCTGCTCGCCGAAGGCACGCACGTCCACCTCGGTGCGGTCGAAAAACGCCTCGAGCGGCGCGTGGCGGATTTGCAGCAACCCGGCCAGCAGGTGCTCCGTGCCGACGTACGCGTGGCGGTGCGCCTGGGCCGTGAGCACGGCCTTTTCCAGCGCGTGCTTGGTTTCCGTGGAGAGGTTCGGCGAGGCGTCTTTGTTTTTGTCGCCGCTGGTTTCCTTCGCGGCGGCCTTTGAACCGGCGCCGTTGGTTTCCAACGACAGGGCGCGCAAGGCGTCCACCGAAACCCCGGCCTTCTTCAACAATTCGGCGGCGATGCTGCCGCGTTCCGTGCCGAGCGCCCACAGGACGTGCTCCGGCAGGATGTTCGGTTCGCCGCGTTCCACCACGAAGCACAGCGCCCGAGTGAGCACGTTCTTCAAATGCGTGGAAAAGCGGTCGACGATGTGGGGGGAGTCCATAGGAATGGCGCGGCGCTATACGCCCATTTTCCGCAGCCGGGCGACGCGGTCTTCGGCCGGCGGGTGGGTGCTGAACAGCTGGGCAAAACGGCCGGGCTTTTTGTCGGCGCGGGCGCCGAAGGGATTCGAGATGAACAGGTGCGCGGTGGCGTGGTTGGCTTTCTGCATTGGCTGCCCGTGCGCGGCGATTTTTTCCAGGGCGCGGGCCAGGCCTTCGGGATAGCGGGTGAGCAGGGCGCCGGAGGCGTCCGCCAGGTATTCGCGCGAACGGCTGACGGCCAGTTTCAGCAGTTGGGCGATCAACGGCGAGAGGATGGCGAGCACCAGGCCGATCAGCGCCAGCGCGGGCGGAACGCGCTTGTCCCCGCCGCCGAAGGCCGAGCGCAGCAGGACGTCGGCCAGGAGCATGATGCCGCCCACCAGCACGGCCGCCAGCGTCATAAAGCGGATGTCGTAGTTGCCCACGTGGGCCAGTTCGTGCGCGAGCACGCCTTCCAATTCCGTGCGGTCCAGGATGCCCAGCAACCCGGTGGTGACGGCCACGGAGGCGTGTTTCGGGTCCCGGCCCGTGGCGAAGGCGTTCGGCGAGGGGTCGTTGATGACGTAGACCTTCGGCATGGGCAGCCCGGCGGTGATGGCCAGGTTTTCCACCAGGCGGTACACCTCGGGGGCCGTGCGCATGTCCACCTCCCGCGCGCCCGAGGACGCGAGCGCGACCTTGTCTCCGGCGAAATAGCTGAACAGCGCCATGCCGGTGGCGAACATCGTGGCCAGGATGATGCCGAAGGACGGGTCGCCCGCGTACGCGCCGAGCAGCCAGCCCAAGCCGATGAACACCGCCGAACACACGGCGATCAGGAAAACGGATTGGCGCTTGTTGCGGGAAATGTCGGCGTACATGGGAGGAAAAACCAAGGCGCGCGGCCAAGGGGTCGCGCGCGGCGGGCGGTTAGAACGAGACGGTGGGTGCGGCGTTCACTTCGTCCGGCGCGTCGAAGAAGTCGCGCTTGGTGAAGCCGAACATGCCGGCGATCATGTTGGTGGGGAAGACCTGCAGCTTCGTGTTGTAGTCGCGGACGTTGCCGTTGTAGAAGCGGCGGGAGGCTTGGATCTTGTTTTCAGCGTCCACCAGTTCCTGCTGCAGGTGGTGGAAGTTGCCCGCGGCCTGCAGGGCCGGGTAGGCCTCCGCCACGGCGAACAGGGACTTCAGCGTGCCGGTGAGCATGTTTTCCGCCTCGGCGTGTTCGGCCGGCGTCTTGGCCGACATGGCGGCCGTGCGCGCCTCCGTCACCTTGGTGAAGACGCCTTCTTCGTGCTTGGCGTAGCCCTTCACCGCGTTGACCAGGTTCGGGATGAGGTCGTAGCGGCGCTTGAGCTGGACCTCGATGTCCGACCACGCTTCGTCCACGCGGTTGCGCACGCGGATCAGCCCGTTGTAGGTGAGCATGAACCACGCGCCGAGCACGAGCAGGACGATGACGACGATCCAAAGCAATTCCATAGGGGAAACGTGAAGGTTTTAAGGCTCTTGCCGGTATCCTACGGGGCAAAACCGCGCCCGTCAATCCGCTTGGTTGAGCAAAAAACGAATCACCGCCTTGGTGTCTTCGGGGGTGGCGACGGGAACGTAGTCCACGGCGGTTTTGGTGACGGCGTAATCGTTGCCGCCGGGGAAGATGGCATCGCCCACGAACAGCATGTCCGCGACGGGTACGCCGAGGTATTTTTCGATTTGCGCGAGGCCGTACGCCTTGTCGATGCCTTTCTTCGTAACGTCCACCGAGGTATGGCCCGCGGCGCGCACTTCCAGGTCGGGGAGGAGCGCTGCCATGCGTTCGGCCACCTGCATTTTCACCGGCGTGAAGTTTTTCTTCCATTCCTCTTTCAGTTCCACGCCCTTCGGGCCCAATTCGGCCACCACGTTCTGGCCGAGCGCGGACCACGTGACCTGCGTGCCGCGGTCTTCGATGACGGGGCCGTAGGTTTTTTCGGGATGTTGGTAACCGACATCGATGAACGCTTGCTCGAACGTCTTGGTGATGCGCTTGCGTTCCTCTTGGGAGAGCTCGTGCGCGTAGACCTTCTGCCAGCCGCCGTTTTCATAGCGGTAATAGCGGGTGGACGTGGTGGGGAAGAGCGAGAGGTTTTTGAGCAGGGCCTCCGGCGCGTCCGCCAGCGGGGCGAGCAGCTGTTCCTGGAACAATTCGTATTTGCCGCCGCCGATCACCGCGACGTGCTTCTTGGCCAGCAGTTGTTTCATGAGGTCCGCCATTTCGGCGTCCATCGGCGCCTTGGTGAGCGCCAACGTGCCGTCCAAGTCGAACACGACGAGTTTCTTCGGGCCAAGCGTGGAAAGGTCGGTGATGTGCATAAGGGGGGAAAATAACCAGTGGACGGAGTGTAACACGGCTCGAAGGAAGAAAAAGCCCCGCCGTTTCCCGTACGTACGTAGGGAAAAGGCGGGGGCGGCGGGCGGCTAGAGCCGTCCGGTGAGAATGACGCGCCGGTCGGGCGCGTGGACGGTCTGGCCGTCCACGAGCTTGGGCGAGACGACCGTCTGTTCCGCCGCCACGGTCCAGCCGAGGCCAGCGAACAGGCGCAGAATGGCCGGCTGGTCCACCGACGTGCGGACCGCGCCGTCGACGTAGCCGGCCGCGGCCGCCTGTCGAAGCAGGGCCTGGGTCATGGTACGGGCCGTCCCTCGCACGCGCCGATCCGGCGCGACGAAGATTTCGGACACGTAGAACGCGGGCGGGGCGGGCCGCACCAAGGCGGCGACGTCGTCCTTGGTCGCCAGGTCGAACCCGTAGGCGGCGCCGACCACGCGGCCGTTTTCCACGGCGACTTGGGCCGCCGCATCCGTGCGGGCGAGGATGTCCTCCATCTCCTGGGTGACCTCGCGCGGGTCGAACGATTCGAACCAGGGCGGTTCGGCGAAGCACGTGCAGTACAGCCGTGCGGCTTGGGAGACGTCTTCGTGCGTGAACGGGCGGATGCGCATCGTCGTACTCCTTGGGTTGCGGAGCCGGGGAATGTCCCGGCCCCCGTCCATCCCGTTGGGGCGGGGACGGAGAGGGACCGGTCAGGGCCACCAGTCCTGCAGTGTGCGGCGGCGCATGGCGTAGCAGGCGACGTCGTCGTATTGTCCGACCAGCAGGGGAGAGAGGGTTTCGCCGCCGATATCCGCGGGGGAAAAATCCTCGAAATCGGGGCGCGGATCCCGTACGCTGCCGACGACTTCATACAGTTCCCGTTCCATCAACCGGGCGCGCAGATAGGCGTCGGGCCAGACGATCTGCCGTTCCCGCACGAAGCGGCGCAGGACGTCCGTCAGGCGTCGTTGGACCAGCGGCATGTCCTTCGGGCCGCACTCGATTTCCAGTCCGCACGGGAAATATTCGGATAACGGTCCGGCCAAGGAGGAGGAAATGGCCGGCCAGTACACGATGCGCGGAATGTCCAGGCGCGCCGCCAACCGCAGGTTGTCCACGGTCAGGCGAGTGAGGATGACGAAGACGCCGCAGGCGGCCGTCGTGCCGTGGAGGTCCACGCACCAGTCGTAGCCGCGGGCAAGGTCCAGCAATTCGGCGGCCCGGCGTTCGGCGTAGCGTGGGGAGGCCGGATTGCCGGGGGCGCTGCGGTTCAGGTCGCCCTCGAAACCGCGTTCCTTGCGGGCGAAGGCGGGCGGATTGCCGATGACGCGGTCAAAGCCGCTTTCCGTGCGGGCGAGATCGTCCAGGGCGCGCACACCGATCGGCTCGTCGCCGTGCGTGGCGCCGATCAGCAGGATGCGTGGCGTCGTCGGTGTGGGAAGGGGCATAGGAAGAGAGAAGAAGGAAGGGAAAGAAAAACGCCTCCCCCGCGCAACGGCGGAGAAGGCGCTTGTGGCACGATGCCTCAAGAAACCGACCGTCGATGCGGCGGATGGGAGGCGTGGGAATGCGAAGACAGGCGGTTCAACATGAGGCGGTAGCCGCCCAGGCCGTTCTTCAGCCACGCGGAAATGCGCGCGACGGTGCGCGAACTCAAGGACGTTTCCGCTTGGATGGCGGCGTAGGAGGCGCCGGCGTCCAACAGCCGGGCGGCGCGCCAGCGCTTGGCCAGGTCGTCGATTTCATCGGTTGTCAGCAGGTCGCCGAAGAACCGCCGGGCTTCGGCGGGCGTTTCCAGCCGCAGAACGGCTTTCCACAATTCTTCCGTGCGGTGCGTGGCAGATTCCATATGCAGATACTTTATCTTAGTAAAGTAGCCGTGTCAAGAGCGCGTTTGCACAGGCCGATTCTTGCCCCCGCCCGGCGGGCGGGATACACTGCCCGCACATGTTCGCCACGGTCGTGACCTTTCTTGTCGTCCTGTCCGTGCTCGTGTTCGTCCACGAACTCGGCCATTTTTTGGTCGCCCGCAAGATGGGCATGAAGGTGGAGGAATTCGGCTTCGGCTTCCCGCCGCGCGCCTGGGGCGTGAAGCGCGGGGACACCACGTACAGCGTGAACTGGATCCCCATCGGCGGGTTCGTGCGCATCAAGGGGGAAAACGGCGTTGGCCGGGGCGATCCCGACAGTTTCGCCGCCAAGGGGAAAGCCGCACGGTTCGCCGTGTTGATTGCCGGCGTGGCCATGAACGTCTTGGCCGCCATGGTGCTGTTGGGCGTCGGATTCATGGTCGGCATGCCCGCCGTGTTGAGCGACGACCTGCCCGCCTCCGCCCGCGTGCGGGACGCGCACATTCGCATCGTTTCCGTGTATCCGGACAGCCCGGCCGCCCGTGCAGGCGTGGAGCCGGGAGACGCGCTCGTTTCGTTGGACGGCCAGGTGTTTGAACGCGACGTTGACGCCCGGGCGTTCGTGGCCGAGCAGGGAGAAGAAGGGGTGAACGCCGTGTTCCGCGCCGCCGACGGCGAAACCCTGCGTGAGGCGCATCTGACAGTCGAAGACCTGGGCGACACGGGCCGCCGCGGCCTGGGCATCGGGTTGGTCACCACCGGCACCGTTTCCTTGCCGCCGCATCGCGCCCTGGTGCAAGGCGTGGTGTCCGGCGCCACGCTCACCATTGATGTGGCCCGCGCTTTCGGCGGGATGTTCCGCTCCCTCGTGATGGAACGCCGGGTGTCCGTGGACCTGTCCGGGCCGGTGGGCATCGCCGTCATGACCGGGGACGCCGCCGCGTTGGGTGCCGGTTCGCTGCTGCAATTCATGGCCGTGCTCTCCGCCAACCTTGCCATCGTCAACCTGCTGCCGTTCCCGGCGCTCGACGGCGGCCGCATCCTGTTCGTGCTGGTGGAGGCCGTCCGCCGCAAGCCCGCGGACGAGCGCGTGGAAGCGGTCGCGCACAATATCGGCTTCCTGCTGCTCATGGCGCTCATCCTGCTTGTAACGTTCCGCGACTTCGCCCAATTCGGCGGCCGCATGTTGGCCGGCCTGACGGGCGGTTAATCGATATGCAATCCCAATTCGAACAACTCGTGCGCGAGGCCGAGGCTGCCGTCTCCGCCGCGCGTGACGCTGCGGCGCTTGAGGCCGTGCGCGTGGACGTGCTGGGCCGCAAGGGCCGCCTGGCGGAATTGATGCGTCACATGGCCGCCCTGCCCGAAGACCAGCGCCGCGCCGCCGGCCGCGCCGCCAACGAAGCCAAGCAGCGGCTCGACGCCGCCTTCGCTCGCGCCGAGCGCGAAACCGCCGAACGGGACCGTGCCGCCCGCGAAGAACGCGAATGGGTGGACGTCACCGAGCCGGGCGCCTGGCCCGCCGAAGGCCACCTGCACCCCGTGTCCACGGCCATCGCGGAAATCAGCGACCTCTTCGCCCGCATTGGCTTCGTCCGCGCCCGCGCCCCCGAAATCGACGGCGACTGGTACGCCTTCGAGTCCCTCAACATGCCCAAGGACCACCCGGCGCGCGACGACTGGGAAACGTTTTTTATCGGCGAAACGCCGGGCCAGCGCGCCCACGGCACCAAGGGCAAACTCGTGCTCACCCCGCACACGTCCAACGTCCAGGTGCGCGAACTGGAAAAAGGCGTCCTGCCCGTCCGCCTGGTGCACATCGGCCGCACGTACCGCCGCCAGTCGGACATCTCCCACACGCCCATGTTCCACCAGTTCGAAGGGCTGATGGTAGACCGCGACCTCTCCGTGGCGCATTTGAAAGGCGTATTGGAGTTCTTCGCCAAGCGGTATTTCGGCGCGGAACGCGGCATCCGCCTGCGCCCGCACCACTTCCGCTTCACGGAACCGTCGTTTGAAATCGACATCACCTGCGACGTCTGCCAGGGCGGGTCGCTCGGGCCCTGCCGCCTGTGCAAGTCCGGCTGGCTCGAATTGGGCGGCGCGGGCATGGTGCACCCCAACGTGCTCAAGGCCGCCGGCCTCGACCCGGAAACGCACACGGGCTTCGCCTTCGGCTGGGGCGTGGAACGCACCCTGATGATGCGCGCCGGCATCAAGATCGACGACATCCGCACGCTGTACCGCTCCGACCTGCGCTTCGTCTCGCAGTTCTAGCGCCCCGTATGAACATCCTCGCAAGTTACAACTGGCTGGCCTCATCCCACGCGCACGACCTCACGCTGGAGGAGTTCGCGAAGCGGCACACGGCCGCGGGCAACAGCGTCGAGCGCGTGCGCGACCTGGCCGCCGAGCTGAAGCACGTCGTGGTCGGGTTCGTGGAAGCGGTGGAGAAGCATCCGAACGCGGACAAGCTGCGCGTGGCCCGCGTGAACATTGGCACGGCCGTGGTGCAGATCGTCTGCGGCGGGGCCAACCTGAAGGCCAAGCAGCGGGTGGCCGTCGCCTTGCCCGGCGCCTCCGTGCGCTGGCATGGGGAAGGGGAGCCCGTGGAGCTGCGCGAAACGGAAATCCGCGGCATGAAAAGCCACGGCATGATTTGCGCCGCCGTGGAACTCGGCTTCGACCTCTTGCCGCAAGGCCCGCACGACATTTGGGATATCACCAAGGTCACCAAGGCCGAACCCGGCACGCCTCTGGCGGACGCCCTTGGCGTAGCCGACTTCATCTTGGATATCGAAGTCACCAGCAACCGGCCCGACTGCATGGGCGTGGTGGGGCAGGCCCGCGAGGCCTTCGCCGCCATGGGCGGAAAATTCCGCTGGAAGCCCAAGCCGTTGAAGGAAGAACCGGGCGCGCCCGCGTTGAAGGTCCGCGTGGACGCCCCGGAACTCTGTCCGAAATACGAAGCCGTGCTGATGGAAGGCGTGAAGGTCGGTCCGTCGCCGTGGTGGCTGCAAAAGCGGCTGATGCTCGCGGGCCACAAGCCCGTCAACAACGTCGTGGACGTCACGAATTACGTCCTCTTGGAGCTGGGCCATCCGTTGCACGCCTTCGACGCCGACGCGCTGGCGGGCGGAGAAGTGGTCGTGCGCCGGGCCAAGGCTGGGGAGAAAATGAAAACCCTGGACGGCCAGGAACGGGAACTCACGCCCGACATGCTGGTCATCGCCGACACCGAACGGCCCGCCGCCGTGGCCGGCGTGATGGGCGGGGAAGCCACCGGCACCACGGAGCGCACCACGCGCGTACTGTTGGAATCCGCCGCCTTCGAGCCGGTGCAGGTCCGCCGCACGGCCCGCGCGCTCAACCTGCAAACCGACGCCTCGCTGTTGTTCGAAAAGGGCCTGTCCGTGCAGGCTACGTCCGCCGCGCTTGCCCGCGCCGTCGAGCTGATCCGCAAAGTGGCCGGCGGGCGCGTGGCCTCCGCCCCGTTCCGTTTCGAAGCCAAGCCGTACCAGGCCCCCGTCTTCCCGTTCGACCCGCAAAAGTCGTCGGCCTTGATGGGCGTGGAACTCCCCGCCAAGGAGCAGGCGGCGTTCTTGAAGCGCCTCGGTTTCACCCTCGCGAAAAACGGCAAGGCCTACGACGTCACCGTGCCGTACTGGCGCGACCACGACATCGAGGACGGCCGCGACTTCGTGGAGGAAATCGCCCGGCTGTACGGCTACGCGAACATCCCGTCCGTGCTGCCCGTGGGCGAGGAATCGCCCGCAGCACCCATCCCGGCCCTGCACTGGGAACGCTGCGCCAAGGACATTCTGCGCGGCATGGGTTTCACCGAAATCTACGGCTTGAGTTTCGTCTCCGCCAAGGAATTGGAACGCGCCGGCGTCGCCCCCGAGACGGCCGTGCGCATCGCCAACCCGTTGTCCGTGGAGCAGGAATACATGCGCCCCGCGCTCGTGCCCGGCCTGCTGGGCGTGGTCGAGGCCAACCAGCGCCGCTTCCCGCACGCCGACCTCTTCGAACTCGCCCCCGTGTACCGCCCCGGCGGGGAGCAGCTGCCCGACGAACGCCTGCGCCTCACCCTGGCCTGCGTGGGCACAGACGGCCGTAGCGGATTCCTGCGCGCCAAGGGTGCGTTGGAGCGGCTGATGCGCGAACTCGGCGTCCGGCCCTGGCGGTTGGAACGCCTGGCCAGTGGCACCGACGACGCACGCTGGCACCGCACCCGTTCCGCCGCCGTCTGGGCGGGCGAACACGACCACGTGGGCATGGTCGGGCAGGTGGGCGAGGAAATGGCCCGCGCCTTCGGCCTGGAGCAGCCCGTGTTCCTGGTCGACCTGGACTTCGAGGCTCTGGTACCGCGGTGTTCTTCGGCCCTGTCCTACCGCCCGCTGCCCGCCTTCCCTGAAAGCAAGCGCGACCTGGCCGTGCTGGTGGACGCCAAAACGTCCTACGGTCCCGTCGCCCACGCGCTGCGCGACGCCTCGGGCCTGCTCGAAGACGTGGAACTGTTCGACGTCTACCAAGGCGCCGGCGTGCCGGAAGGGAAAAAGTCCCTGGCCATGCACCTGACGTTCCGCACGCATGACCGCACGCTGTCGTCGGAAGAAGTGGAAGCCGAGCTCGCCAAACTCCGCAAGATGCTCGAAACGGGATTTGGTGCTATACTGCGGGCATAACGTACGAAGGTATATTGGAGGATATGCCGTTCACCCCGCTCGACATCCTGTTTATCGTCCTGGCGTTCTGCGCCTTGTGGCTTACCGCCGCGCTGTTCTGGCTCGTGTGGCAGGTCGGTTCCATCCTGCGCAACGTCAACGACACGCTGGACACCGTGAAGGAAAAAATCTCGCTGATCGAATCCGCCGTCACGGCCGTGCGTCACCGCTTCGAACGCATGACGTCGCTGGCCGGCCCGCTGTTCGACGCCAGCCGCCGCATGTTCGACTACGCGATGGAAAAGCGGGAGGAAAAACGCGAACGCCGCGTGCAGGAACGCGAGGAACCGCCCAAACGCCGGGTGGTCCGCCGCTCCCGCCTGTCCTTGAACGAAGACGAAGACACCGTGTGAAAAACGCCCCCGGCCGGGGGCGTTTCGTTTTTCTTGACAGCCGGGCGCGATGGGCGTGAAGTATCCGTGGAGGTGCGTCATGGGAACGCAGACGATGGGGAAGACCGCGATCTTTTACGTGAACGGATACGGCGTGCCTCCGGAGGTGATGGAGGACGCCAACTACGCCCGTTACCTGGGACAAGTGCTGCGCCGGGTGCGGCGGGAAGACGGGCCCGTTCGTCTGTATCTGGCGGGCGGGGCGACCAATCCGCTTCTGCCCGGACGGACGGAAGCCGCGGCGATGGAGCAGCTCGTGCGCGAGTTCCTCTCCTTCGGCCCGGCGCCGCCGTCGCTCGACATCGTACGGCTGGAGGCAGCGACGGACCTGCGGGGCAACCTGGAGGCGTTCCGCGCCCATGCGGGCGTGAACGTTGAAGCCGCGGTGTTCTGCGAGTATGCGCGCCAGGACCGCGTGCGGTTCTACGTCCGCCGCCTGCTCCCGCGCTGTCGCGTGCATCCGCTGACCTTCGACCAGGACCAGTATCCGCGCACGGCCGACCGTTTGCGGCAATTGCCGGAGACCTTGCTGCACGTGCTGGCCTGGTACGTGCCGCCGCTTCGGCCGCTCGTCCTGACGCCGCTGCGCGCCCGCCACATGCGCCGGGACGCCGTCCGCCGCGCCCGCCCTTCGCCCTGAAGGCGTGGGCGTTTTTTGTTGGCCGCTGGGGACCATGAACTCCCCGTTTCGTCAAGCCACGGACGGGGCCGGGACCTGTGCATTTCCTGTGCAGGAAACCGCTTCCCGCCGCTCCCGCCAGATGCTATTCTCCCCCTAGTTCGTCGTCGACGGCCCAACCCCTATGCCCTCCCGTTTCGTGCACCTCCACGTCCACAGCCACTACTCGCTTTTGGAGGCCCTCCCCAAGGTGAAAGCCCTGGTGAAGCAGGCCAAAAAGCTGGACATGGATGCCCTGGCGCTCACGGACAACGGGGCGCTGTACGGCGCCGTGGAGTTCTTCCAAAAGGCCAAGGAAGCCGAGATCAAGCCCATCATCGGCATGGACGCGTACATTGCGAAGGACGGCCGCCACCAAAAGCGCCACCGCATCGACACCAAGTCCAACCGCCTGGTGCTGCTTGCGGAAACCAACGAAGGGTACAAGAACCTCCTGCAGCTTTCCTCCGTCGGGTTCCTGGAAGGGTTCTACTACAAGCCCCGCGTGGACCACGAAATCCTGCGGCAATTTTCCAAGGGATTGATCGCGCTGTCCGGCGGCCACCAGGGCGAAATCGAAGAACAGCTTAAGAACGGCAACAAGGACGAAGCCCGCCGCCTGCTGGACGTCTACCTGGACATTTTCGGCCCGGAGAATTTCTTTTTGGAACTGGTGGACCGGCCGGAAATCCCGGAACAGGTTGCGGTGAACGCGCAGTTCGTCTCCTGGAGCAAGGAGCTGGGCGTGCCGGTCGTCGCAACGAAAAACGCCTTCTACCTCCAGCCCACGGACGTGGAGGCATGGAAGATTTTGAGCTGCATCAAGGGCGGCAAAACCCTGGAAGATTTCGAACGTCTGCAGCAGTACGAATACGACGCCTCGCTGGTGGCCCCGGCGTACATGGAGGAACGCTTCAAGGACGTCCCGGAGGCCATCGAGAACACGCGCCGCATCGCGGACCGGTGCAACGTGGAATTGAAATTGGGCGACTGGAACTTCGCCGACTACCGCATCCCCGAGGGCAAGACCTTCCTGGAGGTGCTGCGCGAACGCGCCTACGCCGAAATCGTCGGCAAGGTGCCGGAGGTGACGCAGGAGGTGCGCGACCGCATCGACTACGAACTGTCCGTCATCGAGAAAAAGGGCTTCGCGCCGTACTTCCTCATCGTGTCCGACTACATCGAATGGGCGCGCAAAAACGGCATTGTCACCACCACCCGCGGGTCGGCCGCCGGTTCGCTGGTGGGCTACGCCATCGGCATTTCCACGGTGGACCCGCTGCGGTACCGCCTGCCGTTCGAACGCTTCCTGAACCCCGAACGCCCCAGCGCGCCCGACGTGGACGCCGACTTCGCCGATAACCGCCGCGACGAAGTGCTGGAATACGTGCGCGGCAAATACGGCCACGACAAGGTCGCCCAGATCTGTACGTTCGGTACCATGCTTGCCCGCGGCAGCGTGCGCGACGTCGCCCGCGCGCTGGGCTTCCCGTTGGATTTCGCCGACAAGATCGCCAAGATGGTGCCGATGGGCAGCCAGGGCTTTCCCATGACCCTGGAACGCGCCGTGAACGAAACGCCGGACCTCAAAAAACTCTACGATACCGAGGCGAACGTCCGCCGCGTCATCGACACCGCCCGGCAAATCGAGGGCTGCGCCCGCCACGTGTCCATCCACGCCGCCGGCACGGTCATCTCGCCCACGGCGCTCACGGACTTCACCCCGCTGCAGATCGATACCCGCGAAGGCAAAACCATTACCCAGTACGAAATGAAATCCGTCGAGGCGGCGGGGTTGTTGAAGATGGACTTCCTGGGCATTCGCAACCTGTCCATTTTGGGGGACGCCATCAAGCTGGTGAAGCAGACCAAAAACGCCGACGTGGTGCTGGAGGAAATCCCCGTGGACGACGCCAAGACCTTCGAGCTGCTGGCCAAGGGGTACACCATGGGCACGTTCCAGCTCAACGGCGACGGCATGACCAAGTATCTGATGGACCTGAAGCCGGAACGCATCGAGGACATCATGGTCATGGTGGCCCTGTACCGCCCGGGCCCGATCGAATCCATCCCGGAATACATCCGCCGCAAGCACGACCCGTCGCTCGTGTCCTTCCTGGACCCGCGCCTGAAGGACATCATCGAGCCGACCTACGGCGTCATCGTCTACCAGGACGACGTCATGTTGATCGCCATCCACCTGGCGGGCTATTCGTGGCTCGAAGCCGACAAGCTGCGCAAGGCCATGGGCAAGAAGATTCCCGAGGAAATGGCCGCGCAGAAGGAAAAGCTGCTCAAGGGCTTCGTGGCCAACGGCCTGTCGGAGCAGAAGGCGCAGGAGCTGTGGAAACTCATCGAGCCCTTCGCCGCGTACGGGTTCAACAAGGCCCACGCCGCCAGCTACGGCATGATCGCCTATGACACGGCGTACATGAAGGCCAATTTCCCGGCCGAATACATGACCGCCCTGATGACGGCGGAATCGGCCGACTTGGAAACCATCGCCCTGGCCGTGCACGAGTGCGCCCGCATGGGCATCGAGGTGCTGCCGCCGGACGTGAACGAATCCGACGTGATGTTCACTTGCGTGAGCGACACGGCCATCCGTTTCGGGCTGATGGCCATCAAGAACCTGGGCGGCGACACGGTGGAAGCCGTGGTGCAGGAGCGCAAGGCGCGCGGGCCGTTCAAGGACATGGCGGATTTCGTGGCGCGGCTGCCGCAAAAAGTGTTCAACAAGAAGGCGGTCGAGGCCCTGGCCAAGGCGGGGGCGCTGGACCGCTTCGCCGAGCGCCAGCAGATCCTGGAGAACATGGAGCGCCTGCTCATGTTCAACAAGAGCGTGCAGAAGGAAAAGGCGCAGAATCAAACGAACCTGTTCGCGCTGGCTCCGCAGGCGGCCGGGCCGTCGTTGGCGCTCAAGCCCTGCGCGCCCGCGCCCACGCGGGAGAAGTTGGCGTGGGAAAAGGAATTGCTCGGGCTGTACGTATCCTCGCATCCGTACCAGGAGGGGGCGGAGCGGTTCGGGCCATATCTGGCGCCGTGCGCGGAGGCGGCGAACGCGCCCGACGGTGCGTTTGTGAAGTGCGGCGGGCTGGTGACCTTCGTGAAGGAAATCCCCACCAAGAAGGGGGAGATGATGGCGTTTATCGGCTTGCAGGACCTGAAGGGGAAGATCGAAGTCATCGCCTTCCCGAAGGTGTGGGCGGAGTTCAAATCAGTGCTGGTGCCGGAGCGCGTGGTGCTGGTGTCCGGCAAGATGAGCAAGCGCATGTCCAGCCGCGGCGGGGACGAAGAGGGCGGGGCGGGCGCGGCGCTGGACGTGAAGATCCTGGCGAACTCCTTCGTGGCGGTGGGGGAAGGGGAGGAGGCCGAAGTGGAAAACATGCTGCGTGCCGGCCAATGGGTGCCGGGGGCCACGGCCCGCCGCGAGGAAGAACCGGCGCGGCCTGCGTCTGCGCCGCCGATGCCGACGTTTGCGCCCTCCGCGCCCGCGTACGATGCGCCCGCCATGGTGCATCGCGGCGGGGTGTCCATCGCCCTGCACGGGCGGCCCAGCCAGGAAACCGTGGAACGCCTGCGCGATATTTTCCAGTCCCACGCGGGCACGGAACGCGTCTGTTTCCTGGTGGAAGCGGGCGGGCGGCTCCGGCGCGTGGAAACCGACTACCGCGTTGCGCTCGGCCCGGACGTCTTGGACCAAATCGCCGCCGTAGTGGGGAGGCAGAACGTGGAAGTGGACGCGTCCGCGCAACCGGTGCGAACGGGGGCGCCCGCCTAAGGCGGGCGCCCTTTGCGTTTCTTTGCTATACTGCGTGAAGAACTCCTCCCTATGTCGCCCAAGAAACCCCCCGCCAAGCGCGTGTCCGTCCGCACGACGGACGAATATGCGGCCGCTCCCGCCCCCTCGATGCGTTTGTACCGCCGTATCGCGGTGGGCTTCGTCGTGTTGGTGCTCGCCCTGCTCGTGGCGGTGGTGTACGTGTCCATGGTCGAAGCCGTCATCCGCGTTACGCCCGCGGCCGAAACGGTCAAAACGGAATTGCTGTTCGACGTCGTGCGCGTGCCCACGCGCGACAACGAAATCCGCGGCCGCGTACTGGCCTCCACGCTGACGCGCACCCAGTCCTACGAACCGGCCGAAGGCAGCACCACGGAGGTCGTCGGCACGGCGCGCGGTACGGTCACCCTGCACAACGATTCCAACACGCCGCAGACCCTGGTGCGCACCACCCGCTTGCTGGCGCCCGACGGCACCCTGGTTCGCCTGGACCAGCAGGTTACGGTGCCCGCGCGCGGCACGGCGCAGGCGCCCGTTTACGCGGACCAGCCGGGGGCGGGCGGGGACCTGCCGCCGTCGCGCTTCGTCATTCCGGGGCTCAACGCCGCCCGGCAGCAGGAGGTATACGCCTCCAGCGAAGAAGCATTCACGGGCGGGTTCTCCCGCGTGGCCGCCATCACCCAGGAAGACATCGACCGCGGCTTCGCCGACCTGCGCGCCACGCTGGAAGCCGAGGCCAAGCAATCCTTGCGTTCCCAGGCGGGCGGCGGGTTGGAAGGCGAATCCTACGCCGTGGACGTCGTCAGCCAGAGTGCGGGCGTGGACGTGGGCACCCAGGCCGAGCGATTCGACCTCACCCTCACCCTGCGCGTCGTCGGCGCCTTCTATGACCGCGCCGCCGTACAGGATCTGGCCTCCCGCTCCTTGTTCCAGGCTCTGCCGCCCGGCAAGCGCTTCGCCGAGGTGAACGCCGCCGGCATGCAGGCCACGGTGGAAAAGGTGAACATGCAGGAAGAACAGACCAACGTGCGCGTGTACTTGGACGGCCGCGCGGTTCCGTCGTCGTCCAACGCGGGGCTGGACCCCGCCCGTTTCGCGGGCATGTCGGCCGACCAGGTCCGCCGCCTGCTCATCGCCGACGGCCTGGCCACGGACGTCGACGTGTCGTTCACGCCCGGCTTCATCCGCACCGTCCCGCGCCTGAAGGACCACATCGTGGTGGAAATCGTGCCGTAAACGGGTTGAACGCTTGCACCCCCGCTTCCACGGAAGCGGGGATTTGCGTTGACAGGGAGGGGGAAAAGGCATAGGATCCGGTCCCGGCTTGCCCGGTTCACCCGTTCCAGGAGGTCCTCCGTGTCCGTCGCACTTGCCGCAACGCCCGCCGTTCCCCCGATTGAGTATCTGCTTCCGCGCGGCTGCCACACCGAAACGCCCGCGAAGGCGCTCGCGCTGTTCCGTCGTTCGTTGCAGGGCGGTCATACCTTCTGTCGGCGCATCCCCATCGCGCCGATGCCGGTCTCCCATGTGGGGCGCCTGGCTCCGTGGGTGGAACACGCCCGTCCGGAAACGCTGCATCGCCTCTGCCTCGACGTCGGGGCGGAGAAGGCCGTGGTCGACCTGTTCGGCAAGAACGGGATCCACGTGCAGATCGTCCGCGCGGCCGGCCCCTGGCTGTACTACCATCTGGTGGCGCGCACATAAGCGGCGCGCAACGATGTCGCGCCAGACCCCCTCTCCGCCCCGCGTCCGCTCCTGGACGCCGGGCGGCTTTTTTGATACGTTCCCGCCGCGCCGGAATCGTCCGGTGAAGAAGGAGGTTGCCACATGGCACCGAAGCGCAAGCGCGTGTTGTTGAAACTCTCGGGAGAGGCCCTCACTGGGCCGAAAGGCATCTTTCCGTACGATCCGGACACGCTCCTGTCCGTCGCGCAGGAAATCGCCGCGACCATGGACAAGGGAGTGGAGGTCGCCGTCGTGGTCGGCGGGGGCAACATCTTCCGCGGTGCCGATGGCGCGAGCCGCGGCATGGATCGCAGCATGGCCGACCAGTTCGGTATGCTGGCAACGGTCCAAAATGGCCTCGTACTGCTGGATCTGCTGGAGCGCCGGTGCAACCTGGCAGTTCGGCTGATGTCGGGCCTGTCCATGCCGAAGGTCGCCGAGGACTTCATCGTCCGGCGTGCCACGCGGCATCTGGAGAAGGGGCGGGTCGTCATCCTTGCCGGCGGAACCGGCAACCCCATGTGCACTACCGATTACGCCGCCGCCCTGCGAGCCAGTGAGATCGACGCGGTGTTCATCGCGAAGGCGACGAACACCGACGGCGTGTACGACCGGGACCCCCGCAAGGACCCCGCCGCCACGCTGCTTCCGCGCGTGGACTACGCGCGCTGCATCCGCGACGGCTTGAACGTCATGGACGTTGAGGCCTTCGGCCTGTGCGAGAAGCAGCGGATCCCCATCCGCGTCTTCTCCCTACAGGAAGAAGGAAACATCACGGCCGTCCTGACCGGCGCCGACATCGGCTCGCTGGTCTGCGCGGCCGCCTGACCGTTCCGACGGGGAATCTCCCCGGGGGCGGTTTTTTCTTTGCCCCGCCCGCCGCTGTGGCGTCTTGACCCGCGCCCGCCCCGGTTCTATGCTGTCCCTATCGCAATGACGGGGAACATGCCCCGCCGGCACCGGCTCACAGAGACCTGGGGACGCGGCTGAAATCCCCGGGAGCCAGGACGGCGTTTGTCTGCCGACAGGCAGGCGGGAACCATCTCCCGAGCGGCCGGCACGGCGGCTTCCCGTGCGGAAAGAAAGCGGCCCCGCCGGAGACAACGGCGCGCGGCAAATCGGGTGGAACCGCCCTCAACGGGTCCCGAGAACTCACGCAACTGGGTTCTTTTTTGTTGAAACCATATGGACGAGAAACTCCATGCCATGCGGCACTCCGCCGCGCACGTGCTCGCCGCCGCGGTGGCCGAACTCTACCCGGGCGCCCAATTCGGCGTCGGCCCGGTGGTGGACGACGGCTTCTACTACGACATTCTCACGCCGCAGCCCGTCACCGAAGACGACTTCGGCAAGATCGAGCAGAAGATGCGCGAGATCATCAACCGCGGGGAGGAGTTCCGCCGCGAGGACATGCCGATCGGCGACGCGATTACGTTCTTCCAGGAACGCAACCAGCCGTTCAAGGTTGCGTTGCTGACGGCGTTGAAGGAGAAGGGAACCACGGCCATCCGCCCCGAGGAAGCGGGCGATATCGCCGGGGCTGATTCGGCGTCCGTGTACTACACGGGCGCGTTCGTGGATCTGTGCCGCGGCCCGCACGTCGCCAACTCGAAAGAAATCGGCGCGTTCA
The DNA here is from genome assembly GCA_964499955.1 of uncultured Gammaproteobacteria bacterium. Taxonomy (GTDB): domain Bacteria; phylum Patescibacteriota; class Patescibacteriia; order UBA9934; family GWF2-40-263; genus JAJYIV01. Next base: position 5,669 of record CAZCMI010000008.1, on the reverse strand, counting down.
AGCTGGCCAAGCTCGCCGGCGCGTACTGGCGCGGCGACGACAAAAACCCGCAGCTGCAGCGCGTGTACGGCTACTGCTTCGCCACCAAGGAAGACCTGGACGCGCACCTCTTCATGCTGGAAGAGGCCAAGAAGCGCGACCACCGCAAGCTGGGGAAGGAGCTCGGCCTGTTTACGTTCTCCGAATTGGTCGGCCCGGGCCTGCCGTTGTGGACGCCGAAGGGCACGATGATGCGCGAACTGCTGAACGACTACGTCTGGGCGCTTCGCAAGAAGCACGGCTATCAGAAAGTCACCATCCCGCACATCACCAAGAAGGACCTGTATGAAACGTCTGGCCACTGGGCAAAGTACGCCGCGGACTTGTTCAAGGTCACCACGCGCGAGGGGCACGAGTTCGCCATGAAGCCGATGAACTGCCCGCACCACGCGCAGATTTTCGACAGCGAGCCGCGCAGCTACCGCGACATGCCGGTCCGCTATTGCGAAACCACCATGGTGTACCGCGACGAACAAAGCGGGGAACTCTCCGGTCTCTCGCGCGTGCTGTCCATCACGCAGGACGACGCGCACGTCTTCTGCCGCCTGAACCAGGTGCGCGAGGAAGCGGAAAAGGTGTGGGACATCATCGAGACGTTCTACAAGACCTTCGGGTTCAACCTGGTGCCGCGCCTCTCGCGCCGCGACGCGAAGCAGGCCGCCGACTACATGGGCGAACCCGCTGACTGGGACCAGGCCGAGGCGGCGCTCAAGGAAATCCTGGACGCGCACAAAGTGGAATGGATCGACGGGCCGGGCGAAGCCGCCTTCTATGGTCCCAAAATCGACTTCATGGCCAAGGATTCCCTGGGCCGCACCTGGCAGGTCGCGACCATCCAGCTGGACTTCAACCAGCCGCGCAACTTCGGGCTGACCTGCGTGAACGAGCAGGGCGAAAAGGAACCGGTGGTGATGATCCATTGCGCCATCATGGGGTCCTTGGAACGCTGCATGAGCGTGTTGATCGAACACTACGCGGGGGCGTTCCCGCTGTGGCTGGCCCCGGAGCAAATCCGTTTGGCTACCGTGTCCGATGACTTCGTCCCGTTCGCCAAAGAACTCCAGGGCAACCTTGCGCAAGCCGGCCTGCGCGTTTCCGTGGACGATTCGTCCGAAAAGCTCGGCAAGAAAATCCGTAACGCCGCCATGTCCAAAATCCCCTGGACGGTGGTGATCGGCGCCAAGGAAGCCGAGGGCGGCGACATCAAGGTGAACGTCTTCGGCCAGGAAGAAGACCTCGTTATTCCGCAGGCCGACTTCGTGGCGAAGGCCGCCGACGCGGGGAAGATGCCCGTCTAGCGTATGTCCGAACACGGCATGTCGAAAATGGAGCACAAGGAAAGGGAACGCGAAGCACGGAAGGCGGCGGAGATGCTCCTTGAGTTGGTTCAATCCGGGCAAACCGTGTTGGATTTGGGTGCAGGGGAAGCCTCGGAGCTTGCGAAGCGGTTCCAAGAAAAAGGAGCCGTGGTCACGGCCGTGGAACGCCAACCGGTGGACGAGCCGCCGGAAGGAATCGAGTGGCACGAAATGACCGTTGAGCAGTTCATCGAACAGGGAGACGGGCGTACGTTCGACTACGTCGTGTTGAACAACGTGCTGCAGTACTTCGACCATAACGCGGCATTGGAGCGGATCGTCCCGCGCTTGAAGGCGCTGGTAAAAGAAGGTGGGCGTATTGCCGTCGAAACGTTCACGAAGCATCCGGAACCGCCGTTTAAGCGTTCACACGCATCCACCTTCACGGCCGAAGAACTCGCGGCCGCGTTCGCCGATTGGCCCGATACCCGGGTGTGGGAATGGGACGGACCTACACCGGACATGAAGGGAAACACGCGCCATTTCTTCCTCGTGGACGTGCTGGCGAAAAAGCCAACCCTCGCTGAATAGCGGGGGTGTTCTTTTCCACGGTATACTGTGCGCATATGGACGCACGGCTCAAGACGGCGGTGTTCGCCAACGGCTGCTTCTGGTGCACGGAGGCGGTGTTCACGTCGTTGAAGGGCGTCGTGAGTGTGGAGCCCGGTTATACGGGCGGGCAGGTGGACCATCCCACGTACGAACAGGTCAGCACGGGCGAAACCGGCCACGCGGAGGCCGTCCGCCTCACTTACGATCCGACCGTCATTTCCTATGGTGACCTGCTGGCCGTCTTTTTCAACACGCACGACCCCACCACGTTGAACCGGCAGGGAAACGACGTCGGCACGCAGTACCGCTCCGCCATCTTCTACGGGGACGCGCGGGAGAAAGCCGCCGCGGAAGCGCTCGTCGCGGAATTGAACGCGTCGAAGGCCTATCCGCGCCCCGTCGTCACGAAGGTCGTGCCGCTCGGCACGTTCTGGGAAGCCGAATCGTATCACCGCGACTACTACGCCCATCATCCCAGCCAGCCGTATTGCACCCTCGTCATCAAACCCAAGCTGGAGAAGCTGCGGACGCAATTCGCGCGGCTCGTGAACCCCGCCTGATATGGAACGCATCGAAAAAACCGACGCCGAATGGAAACGGGAACTGACGCTGGAGCAATACCGCGTCCTGCGCGAGAAAGGCACGGAGCCGCCGTTTTCGGGCGCGCTGTTGAACGTGAATGAGAACGGTGAGTACGCGTGCGCCGCCTGCGGGGCCGTGTTGTTCGATTCCGGCCGCAAGTTCGACGGCCATTGCGGCTGGCCGAGTTTCGACGAAGCCAAGCCGGGCGCCGTCGTGTTCACGCCGGACGATTCGCACGGCATGCGCCGCACGGAAGTCACTTGCGCGCGCTGCGGCGGCCACCTAGGCCACGTGTTCGACGACGGCCCGCCCGAAACCACGGGAAAGCGCTTCTGCATCAACTCCGCGGCGTTGGCGTTCCGCAAGGCGCGGTGAGCGGGCTATTCGCGAGGAAAAAGAAAAGAACCGCCTCAGGCATGAGGCGGTTCGAGAAAGAGAACGTCCCGGCGCTGCGCGGACCCTAGCGGTGGGTCTTTGCGCTTCGTCGGACGGCTTCGCGGGCGCGTTCAACCCCGGCGTCGTCCAGGCCGTGTTCCTCAAGCAGCCGTGCGCGGCGCAGGGCGACCTGTTCGGGCAGCAACCCGGCTTCGTGCCAGGCCGCCTCGAGCGCGCGCATGTCCATGGCGGCGAACGAGGCGCGCAGAGCGGTGAGCAGAGTCGCGTGTTGTGTGTCCGTCAGCGAAAGGAACCCGTCGGCCACGTGGACGATCTTGCCTTCCTGCCTGGGTCCCACGGCTTGCGTTCCCGTGGTCCAGCGAAGGAGCACGCGCACGTCCTCCTTGCCGCGGCGGAACCCGACGACCTGCAGGCCGTTGCCGATGTCGCGGGCTTGGCCGTCGCCGACGCCGAGCAGCTGTCCGATGACGGGAATGCGGCCGCGCGTTTCCACCAGGTCGTCCGGCGGGAACGGGCAGGGAAGGTATGGCGCCAGGTCGTCCGGCGTCGCGTCCTCGCCCACGTGTTCGGCCGAAGGGAACGGCTGCTCCTCGAACGACGTGGGGCGGGCGTGTTTTGGTCCCGCGTAGGTTTTGGTCCGTCCGGTTTCAAAGATCGTCTTCATGGCGTCTTCCTCCTTGCGGGAAGCATACGGTTTTCCATCCGTACGTCAACCGGCCGCGGGCGTTGACCGAGGGGGACGGGCGGTGCTAGCGTAGACGCACGTTCGTTCATCCCAAGCGCGCAAGAAGGAGGTACGTCGTGAACCAGCAGAAGGAACGCCGCACGGTGGCTCCGGTGACGGACGAATGCCGTCCGTTGGTCGTCCGTCGGCGCTTGGAGTGGCGGGAGGGAACGGGCGTCGTCCAGATGCTCGTTGCATGCGACGGTACGTGGACGGTTTCCTGCGTCGTCGGATGGACGGAGCAGGAGTTCCACGACCTGCGGGCGTCGGAACGGTACTACGGGGACGTCCAATGCTGCCGCAAAGGCGGAAACCGGATCTTGTCCGTGGAGGATGCCGCTCCCGTTCAGTTGCGGCCCGGCCGGAACGTACCGCTGCCGGTCGGATGGCATATCTACTGAACGCTTCGCTTCGCGCGGCCCGTCCCTCGGACAGGCCGTTTTTTCTTGGCTCCTTGGACGGTTGCACGGATGCCGGCCGTGTGGTAGAAAGACCCGTCGTTCTTTCCCTTTTCCCGGCCCGCGCGGCTGCAACGGAGGTCGCCATGGTATCCATGCTCGACGGCATCTTGTTCTGGGCCGCCGTCCTCGTTTTGGCGGCGGTGGGCATGCTCGCGCTCAGCCAGCTCCTGGTCTGGCTCCTGTGCGGATTTCCCACGCGGGGCGGTTCCGCCCTCGTGCGTTCGCGGTGGGTGACGGAGGACGACCTGATCGCGTTTATCGCCGAGTCACCGAACGGGCGGTTCGGCATCGAATTGGCCTACGCGTTCGGGCGGCAGGGCGCGCAACTGGCCTGGTGTACCGCCGTGCAGAATTTGGTGCGGCAGGAGCTGCTCGCCGAGCAGCCGTGCGAGAACCTCGGCGACACCCTCTACGTGGTGACCGAGGCGGGCCACGCGCGCCTGGCGAAGGCGGGAGGAAGACATGCGTCCTGAAACACTGGTCCTGGCCGCCGTTGCGCTTGCCGCCTGCGCGGTCATGGCGGCCGCCTGTCGGTCCCTGTTCCGCGCCGTCCGGTACGGGAAGGAAGATTGGGCGGTGATGGAAGCGCTGATCGGCCACCGCCGCTGGTGGCTGTTCCTGGATCTGGCGGAAACGACGCGTCTGCCATCCCCGCGGCTCATCGCCGTGCTCGACCGCCTGGAACGCGGACAGTACGTCGAACGCGCGGATGCGTCCGCCTCGCTGTTGTACCGGGCCACGGACCGCGGCATCGAACGGGCATATGCCTTGCGACGCGGTTGAACGACGCACGGCCGCTTTCCGGAAACGGGAAGCGGTTTTTTTGTCCGACCGTTGACAAGACGCCTCGGATCCGTTAGGGTGGCGGGCCGTGCGGATGGACCGTGCGTGCGAACCGCCGCCGAAGGCGGCTGGGAGAAACAAATGAAGGGCCGTGGTGGGTTCCGCGCCGCGGACGAAGCCCAAGCGGCGGCCATCGAGGCCGCCCGGGCGTACGAACGCATCTTCGGCATGGATGACGCGCCGCCGGCCGTCACCGTGCCGTCATTCGTGGAAGAGGCGTTCCGTCACGCGATGGAACGGCTGATCCGCAATGCCGCGTGGGCGAGCCGTCTTGCCGCCGCCGCCTATCAAGCGGGCGGCGCGCTGGACGAGGTGCAGGTCAACATGCTGCGACAAGCGGCAGCCGAGGCTCGCGAAGCCGCGGGGCCGTACCTGTGCGCCGTCCTCGAGCATGCGCGTACGGCGGTGGAGTGCTGGGTTGCGGACGAACGCGCCCAGATCCTGGTCGAGCTGTCCCTCGCCGCCGAACATGGCATGGAAGCCCTCTATGTCCTGGCTCTTGGCGAAGCGCTTCGGGCCGCCGACGCGCTGGCGGACGTCGATCCTCTGTCCGAACGCGGCCGACTGGTCGCCTTCGAGGACGCCCTGGATCGGCTGGGGCGCATGAAAGACGCGCTCTGTGACGATCAAGACACCGGCCTGTTTTCCGGGCCCGTCTCGCTTTCTCCCGTCTACGTGAACTGACGGTGCTATCGGACCTCCTTCCGGGGGTCT
>CAZCMI010000007.1:0-32880 GCA_964499955.1 uncultured Gammaproteobacteria bacterium | reverse complement strand
AACCCCGTTGGTCGTGCTGTCGCGCAAAGGCGCGTCCTAACGCAAAACCGCCCCGAACGGGCGGTTTTTTCATCGAACGCCGGGCGCCGGACAAGAAAAACCCCGGCGATTGGCCGCGTGCCAACACCGGGGAGAAATCTTCTGGACTGCTTGGTCCGCGTTCACGCGCCGCGCATGGCGGCTGCCGCACATTGCACGTATGCCGTCGCCTTGGCGAGATCCAACCGGTCGTCCGCATCGCGCAAGCGCCCTTCGGCATCCACGCTCAGGAACGGGAAACGACGCAACAGCGGCGCCACGTCAGCAATCGTGTCGGCGGACAATCCGCCCGCCACGCCGATCCCCAGGGCGGGATAGGCATGGGCGATGGTCTCAACGAACCGGGAGGCGGCGTCGACATCCAACGCGAGGCCGCGCCCGCCGCTTGGATCCACCAGAACGTCGGTCACGATTCCCTCGTATGGCGCGAGCCGTCGAACAACGCCTTCGGGCGTTCCGCCCGCTTCCTTCATCGCCTGCCCGCCCACCTGCAACACGAGGCGGCAGGCGGGGACCCGGCGCAGATCGTCCGGGTCCGGCCAGGCGATATTGAGCTGGAACCCGTCCGCGTTCGCACCCGCCGCGGACGACAACCGCGCCAACTGCCCGGCTACGTCCGGCTCGCGGCTGTTGTAGTGGATGAGCCGCAGGCACGGCGGCGTCTGGGCGGTGGCGAAGATACCGGGCACCTCCGCCACCGGCGGATACCTCCCGGGCTGGCCCGGCGGAAGGCCGTCCAGCGTCTTCCTGCTCACCAGAACGCCGACCATCAGATCCGCGTCCTCCCCGGCCGCTTCGGCAAACGTCCGAACGGCCTCCTGGACTTCCTGCGCGTGCATGAACCCCGTAATGCCGACGTATCGGCGGGGGCGTTTCCGCTCCATGGCATCCTCCTTTGCCGTTCCGACGGGAACGAGCGCCCACACCATATCAACCGCCGCCCGCACGTCAACGCCCAACGACCGCTCCCGCTACCGCATACGCACGGCGGACAACACGTTGGCGTAATCGTCCGTCCAGGCCTTCCGGGCGGCCGTCACGGCCGTGGCGGGCAGGTCGGCGAAGGCGGGCGTGTCAAACGCCGCGGGATCTTCGGCTAACACGACGTATTGAGAGGGAACACCGCCTGTCTCTGACCCTGGCAGAACGCGGTTCTCCACCACCCGCGCGGCCAAGCCCAATTCCTCCGCCGCACGCAGTACCACAGGTGCGATGGCCAAATAGCGGTTGGACGTATGCACGGCGATGAAGCTCCGCGGCCCGCGCAGATGCGCCCGATACAAGGCCAGGGCTTCCTTGGTGAGCACGTGCACCGGCACGGCGTCGTCGTTGAAGGCGTCCATGACCATCACGTCGTAGCCCGCGCTTCCCCCTTCTTGCAGTTCCCGTTCCAGTACCAGCCGCCCATCCCCCAAGCGCACGTCCGCACCCTCACAAGCGTCCATGAAGCCGAAATACCGGCGGGCGACGCCTTCCATGTCCGGGTCGATTTCGTAGAATGCGAAGGTGTCTTCCGGCTCGCAATAGGCGGCCAATCCACCCATGCCCAGACCCAAAATCCCCACGCGCGCAGGGCCGTCCGCCTCCGCCCGCGCCTGGCTAATGGCCCGCGCCGCGCCGGATTCGGCCACGTAATACGCCGTCGGCCACCCCGCGCGTTCTTCGTCCAAGAACTGGCCGCCGTGCATGGTCGTCCCGTGGTAGAGCTGTCGCATGCCGTCCCGCTCCACGATGCGCACGGTGCCGTAGAAATTGCGGTCCACGTACACGCCCGTCGGCGCGGTCACGGCACGTTCATGCCACACCCCCGCGAGCACCAATGCGACCAGCAGGATTTTGGCCGTCAGCGCGTGGGGAAGATATTCGTCCCGCAAATAGGTCATAAGCGGGAAACCGACGATGGCGACGACCACCAACGCCGCGGCAACGACGAAAAATTCAAACGGATCGGGGAAAATCAGAGGCGCGCCCACGGACGTAAGAACGGTACCCACCGCCCCGCCCAAGGACAGCCAGAGATAGAACACGGGCGAAGAGGTCGCGCCCGGACGGCGGCGATACAAGACGGCATGGCACCACCACGCGCCGAAGAACAACAAACCGAGATTGGCGGCAAACTGCGCCGGAATATCCCGGAAATCCCCGGCGGGAAGCAGGAAAGACGCAACGGCACAGACGAGAACGAGCAGCGGCAACAACGCGCCCTTCCCCCGCCCGCGGAAGGCCAGCACGAAGGACAGCAGGTACAGGGCGAGCGGCAGCACCCACATGAACGGCACGGGCGTGATCGCCTGCGTCAACCGGGCCGTGGTGGCCACCAGCATGGCGGCGGGAAGCGCGGCGAGCACGAGCCAGGCCAGGCGACGGACCCACGCGATTGGTTCCGCCGGGGCAACGCCGGGCGAATCGGCCGCGGCGGGCGCGGGCGCTTCCGCACGCATGACCCGCCAAAACGCGCGGGCAACCAGCCCGAGCAGACCCGCGCAACACAGGAACAATACGGACCAGGCCACCCGCTGCGCCCCAAGTCCAAACGCCGGCTCCACCAAGAACGGATACGCACCCAACGCCAGCAACGAACCGAGATTGGACAGGGCGTACAGGTGATACGGTTCCTTCTTCACCTCATGCGCGTACCAGTGCTGCAGCAGCGGACCCGTGGACGCAAGCAGCAGGTACGGAATGCCGATGGTCCCCGCCAGGGCGAGCAGCACGCGCACGGACGGCACGCCGGTGGCACCGAACGCCCAGTCGAAGGACGGGCGAACGACGGCCCCCGCCGCCAACGCGGCCAAGACGAACGCGGCGGCCACGCCAAGGAACACGCCGTGGATGCGCACCTGCCGCGCGAACGGCAGACGGCTGATGCCATAGACGTAGAGATACCCGAAAAACAAGGTGGACGTGAAAAACGCCAACCCGGCGCCCCACACGGACACCGACCCGCCGAAGAACGGCAGCAACGTGCGCCCCATCATGGGTTGCACGAACAGCAGCAGGAACGCGGACAAGAAAATGGCGACGGCGTAGAGAGGCTTGGACATACGTCCGCATTATACGCCCCGCGCCCGGCCTTGGCTTCATGAAGGAATTCCCGTAAGGTGTCGGCGCATGAAATTGGCCATTGTCCACGATTATTTGTCGCAAAACGGCGGGGCGGAGCAGGTGCTGGCGGCCATGCAGGAGATCTGGCCCGACGCCCCCACCCACGTCCTGTTTTTCGACCAGGAAAAAATGCCCAGTTTCAAGGGAAAGGACATCCGCACGTCCTTCCTGCAGCGGGCGCCCCTCATCCGTTCCAAGTACCAGTGGTACGTGGGGTTGATGCCCGTGGCCGCGCAATCCATGGACCTGTCCGCCTACGACGTCGTCGTATCGAGCGCCAGCGCCTTTGGGAAAGACCTCATCGTGCGGCCGGACGCCGTGCATGTCTGCTACTGCCACACGCCCACCCGCTACCTGTGGAGCGACACGCACAGCTACGTGAACGAATTGCGCGCGCCGGGCTTCGTGAAGGCCTTGTTGCCTCCCCTGCTGTCGTCCCTGCGCGTACGCGACCGGCTCGCCGCCGACCGCGTGGACGCCTTCGTGGCCAATTCCGAAACGGTCCGCCGCCGCATCCACGCCTATTACCGCCGCGACGCCGCCGTCGTGTTCCCGCCCGTGGATACCCACCGGTTCCCCTTGGCGGATGGCCCGAAGGCCTCGTTCCTGGCGGGCGGACGCCTGGTGGCCTACAAGCGTTTCGACATGATCATCGAGGCGGCCAACCGGACGGGCACCCCGCTCAAGATCTTCGGCAAGGGACCGATGGAAAAGGCCTTGCGTCGGATGGCCGGCCCGACGGTGGAATTCCTCGGGTTCGTCCCGGACGACCGCCTGCCCGCCCTGTACGCGGAAGCGGCCGCGTTCATCCATCCGCAGGAAGAAGACTTCGGCATCACCGCGGTGGAAGCCATGGCCGCCGGACGTCCCGTCATCGCCTACGCGAAAGGCGGGGCGACGGAAACCGTGATCCCCGGCACAACCGGCGTCTTGTTCGACCGGCAGGAATGGGAAGCGCTGGCCGATATCTTCCTGTCCTTCGACCCGGCCGCGTTCGACCCGGCCGCCATCCGCACGCACGCGGAGACCTTCTCCAAAGCCCGTTTTCAAGCCGCACTGAAGGCCGAGGTGGAACGGGCCTGGCAGGCCAAACAAAACGGTTATGCGCTTCCTCGTTGACGCGCGGCTGCTGACGGGGCCGCGGCCCAGCGGCGTGGGGGAATATGCGGCGCGCGTGTTGCACGCCCTTTTTTCGTTGGACAACGGGGACGAGTACATTCTGCTGACCACCGGGCGCACGCGGTTGCCGCCGGAACGGCTGGGAACGCTGCCGCCTCATGTGCGGCACGTGCACGTGGGGGCGCCAAACCGCCTGCTTACGGCGGCGCTGGCGGCGGGGTACCCGTTGGAACGGCTGGCCGAAGGCCACGGACCGTTCGACGCGGCCTTCTTGCCGAATATCACCGTGGGGCGGCCGCGCGCGCTGCCGTACGTGTTGACCGTCCACGACCTCTCCTGGGACGCGCATCCGGCGTTTTATTCCTGCAAAATGCAGGCGTGGCATGCGTTGGCGCGGCCAGAGCGGCTCATCCGCAATGCGGCGGCCGTCCTCACGCCTTCGCGGCACGCGCGGCAGGAATTGCTGGCCCGCTTCCCCGGCGTGGACGCCGCGCGCGTGGAGGCCGTGCCGCACGGCATCGACGCCGCCTTCGCCCCGCGCCGCGTCCCGTCGGATTCCGGCGTCCGCTCCTCCTATCGCCTGCCGAAACGATTTGCCTTGTTCATGGGTACGGTGGAGCCGCGCAAAAACCTGCATGCGGCCATCGACGCCGTCGAGGCATACCGTCAGGAAACCGGCGACGACCTGGGCCTGGTGGTGGCGGGCGGATACGGCTGGCGGGCGAACGACGTGGAACGACGGCTCGCCGATCCGCGCCGGCGCGCGTGGATCCGCCGCCTGGGCTACGTGGACGCCGCGCACCGTCCCGCCTTGTACCGCCTGGCGTCCGTCTGCGTCCTGCCCTCCTTCCACGAAGGGTTCGGCCTGCCCGTCCTGGAAGCCATGGCCTGCGGCACGCCGGTGATCGCCTCGGACGCCGCCGCCCTGCCCGAAGTGGCCGGGAACGCGGCCGTGCTCGTGAACCCGTATGATCCGGGGGAGATCGTGAGCGCGCTGCGGGAGATTCTTGGACCGTCCGGCCTGGCCGACGACCTGCGTCGGGCAGGCGTGGAACGCGCGGCGGGTTTTTCCTGGACGACGGCCGCGGAGCGCGTGCGGAACCAGTTGCGGAACGCGGCAAGCAAAGGAACGGCTGGCGCTTGACACGGCCGTGCGGAAACCGAACGACCGTCCTCTCCTGGACGGTCGTTTTCTGCTATACTGTCCGCATGAAGATCGGAATAGATGCACGCATGTTCGGACCCGCCGTGGGGGGTGGCGGCCTGGGGCGGTATGTCGAACAGCTTACCACCCGTCTTCTGGCCGCCGAACCGCCGCACGAGTACACGTTCTTCCTCAAGCCGGAGAACCTGGACGCGCCGCTCGAAGGCCCGCGCGCCAAGAAGGTCGAGGTGGCCGCGCATTGGTACACGCTGCGGGAACAGACCGCCCTGCCGCGCGCCATGGACGCCGCCGGCTGCGATCTGCTGCACTTCCCGCATTGGAACGTGCCGCTCGGCATCCGCACGCCGTTCGTGGTAACCATCCACGACCTCATCCTGCTGGAAGAACCGCGGTCGGCCCGCGTGACCACGCGGCATCCCCTGCTCTTTCGCGCCAAATACGCCGTGTTCCGCCACGTGTTGGCACACGCGCTGCGGGCGTCCGTGCGGATCATCGCCGTGTCGGAAACCACCAAGGCGGCCATCCGCCGCCATTTCCCGGACGTACCGGCGGAAAAAATCGAGGTGATCTACGAAGGCGTTTCGCCCTTGCCCGCACCGTCGGGACCGCCGCTGGTGCCGCAACCGTATCTGCTGGCCGTCGGGAACGCCTATCCGCACAAGAACCTCGACGGCTTGCTGGCGGCCTTCGCCCGGATGACCGAAGCGCTGCCTGGGACGCGCCTGGTGCTGGCCGGGCGCGAAGACGTCTTCCGCCGCCGGCTGAAGGCATCAGAAGCGGCGCGGAACCTGGGCGACCGCATCGCGTGGGTGGACGACCCCACGGACGATCAGCTCTCCGTCCTCTACCGCGACGCCCGAGCCTTCGTCTTTCCCTCCCGCGTCGAGGGGTTCGGCCTGCCCGCCTTGGAAGCCGTGGCCGCGGGCATTCCCGTTGCCGCCGCGCGTGCGGGTTCGCTGCCGGAAATCCTCGGAGAGGCAGCCGCGTTCTTCGACCCGAACGACACGGAAGACATGGCCCGCGCCATGCAAACGATTCTGCAAGACGAAGACCAGCGAAAAACGCTGGTCACCGCGGGCCTGGAGAACATCACCCGGTTTTCCTGGGACCGCGCCGCCGCCCAAACCACCGCCCTCTACGCCCGCGTCCTGAACGCCTAAACCGCTATGCCCCGCCGAAGCGCCCAACCCAAGGCCCCGCGCATAAAGGCCTCGCTCACCGCCAAGGTGCAGGGGCCGGCTTTGCGCGCGTCGCTGCGGCGCCGGCAAACGGCGGCAAACGGCACGGAAGCGGCCTATGACCCGTCGGTGCCCATGGCATTGCAGGCCCTGGGTCAGCCGAAACGGGCGGCCAAACCCGCCGTTCGCGTGGGAGACACCGCGCGCTCCCCGTTCATCCTGGACCTGGCCCGCGCACCGGAGGCGCACGCCCTGCTTGCCGTTGAATCCGCGCCGGTGTCCGCTCCCAACTTCCTGGCGGCGTTCACCACCCTGCCCACCTGGGAATCCACGGAGCACGACTTGGCCCTGCTGCCGGACGAATTGGCCGGACAAGTGGCAGAAGAAGCCGACGCCTATGCGCGTGCCCTGCCTCTCGGCCGTCCGCTGCGCCTGCTGTTCCGCCGTCTGCCCAAAGCGGAACCGACGGCCGCACGGGTGCTCTCGGCCGCTCTCCGGCCGGAACCGGTGGGGAAACCGCTGGCCGTCGCGGAATTGGCCGCCGCGCACGCATCCGCTCCCCAAGCCGTCGCGCCCGCTCCCGTTTCCGCCCTGGCCTTCGACCTGCCAGAGGCCGAAGACGGCGAGACGGCCGAATCCCCCATCGTCCGCTTCGAACGCAACCGCGTGGTAATGGAAGCCGAAACCGGCGAGGAAACCGTGGTCGCGCACCTCCCGTTGTGGCAGCGCCTGCGGTTGCCCGCGCTTCCGTCCTTTTCCTTCCCGGCCATGCCCGCGGTCCTTCCCCTGGGCTGGCAGCGCGCCATGGCCACGTTCGTTCTGTTGGCCTTCGCCTTCGTCCTGCCCATCCACGCCCTGGCGTTGGTGGGCGGTGCGCGCGAAACCCGCGCCTCGGCCGAAGAAGCGGGCCGCCAAGCGCTCGGCAGCTTGCAACAGGCGGCCGGAGCATCCGTCGATCGGGACGCCGCCTCCGCCCGGGCGGGCTTCGATCGCGCAGCGGAACGCTTCGGCGCGGCCCGTGCGTCCGTGGCGGACTTCAGCGGCACGGTGGCCCTGGTGGCCGCCAACCTCCCCGGCGGCAGCACGGTGCGCGCCGGCGTGGAACTGGCCGCGGCGGGCGAAGCGCTCTCCCGCGCCGGCACCCGCCTGGCCGACGGCTTCCTCGCCATGGAAGCCAGCCGCGGCAGCACCACGGACCGCCTGAACATCCTCTCCGACTACGCCCGTTCGGCCCTGCCGCTGCTCGAAGAGGCCTCCGCGCACGTGGCCAAGGTCCGCCCCGAAGCCGTACCGGAACCCCACCGCGAGACCTTCGCCCTGCTGCAGGCCCGCCTGCCCGAAGCCCTCGACGGCCTGCGCGCCTTCACCGCCACCAGCGACGCCCTCGTGGACATGCTCGGCGGCAACGGCACCCGCCGCTACCTGGCCGTCTTCCAAAACGACACGGAAATCCGCCCCACGGGCGGCTTCATGGGCAGCTTCGCGGAACTCACCGTCCGCAACGGTGACATCGTCCACATGGACGTGCCCGGCGGCGGCACCTACGACGTGCGCGGCGCCTTCCGGCGGTTCTTCATCTCCCCGGACCCGCTGCGCCTGCTCTCGGCCCGTTGGGAGTTCCAAGACGCCAACTGGTTCCCCGACTTCCCCACCTCCGCCCGCAAAATCCTCTCCTTCTACGCCGCCTCCGGCGGGCCCACCGTGGACGGCGTGGTGGCCGTCAACGCCTCGTACGTGGCCGATCTCCTCTCCATGCTTGGGGAGATCGACATGCCGGACTACGACCGCGTCATCACCGGGGAAAATTTCATCGGCGAGGCGCAGAAGATCGTCGAACTCGAATACGACCGCGAGGAAAACAAGCCCAAGCAGTTCATCGGGGACTTGGCCCCCGAGGTGCTGGAACGGGCGAAGGCGCTCTCCGGCGCGGACTTCCTGGGGCTGCTCGAACACGTCAGCGACGGGCTGGCGTCCCGGGACATCCAGCTGTATTTCCCCGACGAACGCCTGCAGCGCGTGGTCGCGGACCTGGGCTGGGACGGCGCGATCCGCTGGACCGACGGCGACTATCTGATGGTCGTGGATACCAACCTGGGCGGCGGCAAGACCGACGGCGTGATCACCCAGGACGTGGACATGCTGGTGAACGTCGCGGCGGACGGCTCGGTCACGAACACGGTCACCGTCACGCGCACGCACCACGGCTCGCCCGACGACCTGTTCTCCGGCGCCAACAACGTGAACTTCCTCCGCCTGTACGTGCCCAAGGGCAGCCGCCTGCTGCACGCCTCGGGCTTCACCCCGCCGCCGGACCACCTGTTCGAGGAACCGGAACCGGACTGGGAAGTGGACGACGACGTCTTCTACGCCAAGGACAGCGAATACCGCGACGCCGGCAGCGGCACGGTCATCTACGAAGAATCGGGCAAGACCGTGTTCGGCAACTGGACGCAGACGCGCCCCGGCGCCCGCTCGTCCGTCACCTTCACCTACCGCCTGCCCTTCGCCGTCGCGCCGAAAGACGACGGCAACGCGTACGACACCGTGAAGCGCTGGTTGCGCCTGCCGCAGTCGGCCCGGTACACGCTCACGGTGCAGAAGCAGTCCGGCATCCAGGACCGTACGACCCGCGTGCGGCTCGAAACGCCCGGCACGCTGGAACCCGTGTGGACCTCCGAAGACCCGCGCGCGCTGACCTTCACCAACGCCCGCGACGGCTTCTTCGGGGCCTTATTCCGCCTCCAAGAACCATAGCCGCCGACGTCCGCGCCGAACCCCGGCGCGGATTTCGTTTGGGTTTGCTACAATGGCTGGGTATGAAGCCCACCCATCCGTCCGACGAACAGACGCCCGCGCCGGAAGCCGGTGACGCACCGGCAGGCCGCCACGAACACCGGCGGGAGTCCGCCCACAAAAAAAAGAGGTCCAGGGACGTGGACGAAGACCTGCGTGCCATCTACGCAGACCGGGATGGCTCCGTGCCGGACCTCACCCGCCTGGAACGCAGCGAAGGCTCACGCGTCACACGGTTCCTGCTCGGCACCTTGGGCGTGTTGATCTTGGTTTCCGCCGTATCCTGGGCCGGGTTCTTCGTGTGGAGCAACGGCTGGTTCGACGGCGCCGACCCACTCACGGCCCACATCGAAGGGCCGCTCGAAGCGCGGGCGGGCGAACCCGTCACGTATGTGATCCGCTATACCAACACGGGCCGGGTCCCCTTGGCCGCCTTGGACGCCACCCTGCACGCGCCCCCGCATTTCCGCATCCTGTCCCGCACGCCCGAACCCACGGACGGCCTCACGTGGAACCTGGGCAGCCTGGGCGCCGCCTCCGACGGCGCACTGACCATCACGGGCGTGTTCCGCTCCGAGGTGCTGGCCCCGGACGGACGCCCGGAACCGCCCCCACAAACCCTCCAGGCCTTCTTCACGTACAAGCCCGCCAATTTCAGTTCCGAATTCCAGCACATTGAAACGGCGCCGGTGCGCGTGGCCGCGTCCATATTGGAAATCGACGTGGACGGCCCGGAAAAAGCCCTGGCGGGCGAGGAAACCACGTACCACGTGCGCGTCCGCAACACGAGTTCGGTTTCCACCGATCCCGTCCAAGTGTTCGTGAACGTACCGGACGGGTTCAACGTCAGTGAAACGGATCCGGCACCGTCGGCCGAAGACCGCCCCGTTTGGGACCTGTCCGCGCTGGACGCGGAAGAAGAAGTCGAAATCACCGTCACGGGCCGGTATGTTTCCTCTGCCTCGGGCGACCAGCGCGTTTCCGCCGACGTGTCGTTCTTGGACGGGTCCACGCCGCTGCGGCAGGCGGCCGCTTCCATCGTGACCGACGTCCTGCGCGGCGCAATTTCCCTGCACGCGGCCGTAAACGGCTCCTCCCAAAGCCAGACCATCGATTTGGGCCGCACCCTGCGCGTGTCCGTTTCGTACGCCAACACCGGTTCCGATACGGTCGAAGGTCTGCGGTTGTCCCTGGCGGGAACAGGGGCGGACGGCAAGCCGTTGCCGATTGATTGGGCGCGGGCAGATATCGGTTCGAACGCCGCTCGCTCCGGCGGAACCGTCACCTGGACGGGTACGTCGGAACCCGCGCTGGCACGCCTGCTGCCGGGCGCGGAAGGCACGTTCGACCTCACCTTGCCGGTGGTTTCCACGCTGGACCCGGCGCGGGTGGCCGACCAGTTCGCCCTGCAACTCACGGCGACGTTCACGCGGGTCGGTTCCGTCACGGGGACGCGCGTCGTTGAAACCTCGCCCATCACCGTGGGCGTGAACAGCGAGTTCCGCGTGGACGCTACGGCGCGGTACTTCGCCCCGGACGGCGAGGAGGTGGGAACGGGCCCGGTGCCGCCGCAGGTGGGCGAAACCACCTCGTACCGGATTTACTGGAACCTCGCCAACGCCCTGCACGATTTGACCGGCGTGCGCGTATCCGCGCAGCTGCCGCCCGACGTGCGCTGGGCGGGCCGCACGGGCGCGGACGTCGGCTCCGTTTCGTTCGATGAAACCACACGGACGGCCGTCTGGACCATCCCCGCGCTGCCGCGCACGGTCGCCCGCGCCGAAGCCCATTTCGACGTGACCATCACGCCCTCCCCCGCCGACGCCGGTTCGTTCTTCAAACTCACGAACGCCGTTTCCGCCGAAGCGGTGGACGCCGCCACCCGGGAGCGCCTGTCCCGCAGCCGGGACGTGCTCACCACCGAACTGTCCGCCGAGCAAGGCGCCTTGAGCGGCGTGGTGGTGGAATAGGTTGAGGGGACCGTTCGGCGATTGACCGCGGGTCCCGTTTCCGCTACGATCAGGGCGCTTCAAGCGCCCGTAGCTCAGCTGGATAGAGCGCTTCCCTCCGAAGGAAGAGGTCACACGTTCGAATCGTGTCGGGCGCACCAGAAAACACCCTCCCACAACGGAAGGGTGTTTTCTTTTCATCAGATCATTCGCCGCACGCCGCGCAGCAGGCCGTAGAGTGTATAGGCGGCGGGGCGCAACACGAGGTCGTAGGTACCCGGATAGGACACGCGCTCCCCGCCGAAGCCGAGCTTGAAACGGGTGACGCCCGCCCACGGATGGTCCTGCGCGCCTTCGGGGGCGATGCCCCACCAGTCGTATGCCGCCAACCCGCGCGCGGCGGCGTCTTCCATCAACCGGGCGTGCAACAAGTACGGCGCCATCACTTCGCGGTGGCGGTTGCCGGACGCGCCGTGCAAATATGTGCGCGTGCCGCCGTGGTCCAACATCAGGTTGGCCGCCACGGGTTCGCCTTGGTAGCGTGCGACGGCGAGAAACGCCCGGCAGGCGTCGTCCCGCAACGCGGACAGCATGGCCTCGTAATACCGGCGGGAATGCAGGCCGAAACCACCGCGACGGCCCGTCGTCTCGAACAGCGGCCAGGCGTCTTCCATCTTCCCATCAAAGGCCACCTCCACGCCTTTGCGCTCCGCCAGGCGGACGTTGTACCGAGTCTTCTGATGCATGGCTGCCGATCGCGCTTCGGCAGGAAGTGCCAAGTCCGCGATGAGCGTATGGGCGGGCTGGACGTCGACCGTTTTGCGCGCCGCAGGCGGGGCGGAAGATCCCAGCGGCTCGAACCGTGTGAACGGCGCCCCGATCTTTTCCCCGACGGCCCGCAGCAGTTCCATGGCGGCATCGGCATCTCCCAACGGCCCCCGGGGCGCATACGGATACGAAAGACCCAACGGCGTTTCGGCGACCACAACCTGCGCGCATGCCGTCTTTCCGCCCTGCTCCCAAACGTATCGGCGCACGGCGCGCCCCATCTCCTGCTGGAACGCCCCCCACTCCCACGACTGCAAGAACGCCCCGGAGCGCGGAGGGGCCTGCGCGGCGACAAGCCGCTGCCATTCGTCTTGGGAGGTGATTTCACGAAGCATAAAACGTTCAACGGGAAAGCCAATTGAGCGCGCCGCGCACGCGCGCTTCCGTGCTGACGCCCTCCGTGCGGGCCAACGCCTCCTCGGCCTGCTTGCGCGCGTATCCCAACCCGAGCAGCGCGTCCACGGCTTCTTCGTCCACGACGGGCTTGGGCGCTTCCTCCGCCAGCACGCCCTTCAATTCCAAAATAATTTTCTGCGCCGTCTTCTTCCCCACGCCCGGGACGGCCGTCAAAAACGCCAGGTCCCCGGCGGCCAAGGACGCCTTCACGCGGGCGAAGGGGCCGGCATGGACGATTTTCTGCGCGCTCTTGGGTCCCACGCCCGAAACGCCCATCACGCGCCAAAACAACTCCAGTTGCTCCACGTGTTGGAAACCGAACAGTTCCCGGCCGTCCTCGCGGACGACTTCGTGGATGTACAGCGTGGTGGTGTCGGGCACGCTGGCGGCGACCGCCTCGGGCAGAAGGATGCGGTAACCGACGTCTCCGCAACGCAGCAGGACGTATCCGTCCCCGCGGTGGACGACGGAACCGGCAAGAAGGGCAATCATAAGGCGAGAAGTTTCAGGCGGCGCTGCAATTCGGCGGTGATGCGCGGAGGAAAGGCGGGTAACGGACCCTGCCCTTCCGCCGCCGCGTGGATGGCGGCGAGCGTCGTGCCGAAGGCGGGGCCGGGGGGCATGTCGAGCAGTTCCATCAAGGAGACGCCGTCGAGGCCCGCCTCGCGGTACAGGCGGTTGCGTTCGCGCTTGCGGCGTTCCTCCCGTTCCCGGCGCTTGGCCTCGCGCTTGCCCGGCTGGTGGGCGTATTCCGACTGCAGGAACCGGATGACGACGGAGGCGTCACGCCGGGGGTGGGCGGCGGCCCCCGCACGCTGGGCGGAACCGACGGTATAGTCCAGGAAATTGGCGGCTTGCAGCACGTCCAGGAACTCCTCCGCATCATGCCCGCGCCGCTTGGCGACGGCAAGGTACCGCTCCATGCGCGCCGGATGCACGGCGTCGAAATCCCGCAGCGGCTGCAGGTGCATGGCGATCACGTCTTCCAGCAGATCCGCCTCCCGTTCCGTCACGCCCAACCGGCGGCAGACGCGCCGTAGCAACGCCTGGTACACGGGCGTATGGATCAGGCGGTCGTGGCCGGGGTAGTGCACGCGCAGGCGGGCGTGCTCCCAAAACGCCGCTTGGACCTCGGCGGGGGGCAAGCCGCGCCGCTGGGCCGCGAACGCCGCATAGGCCTCCGCGTAGGCCTGGCGCGCGCGGGCGCGCAGGGCGATGCCTTCGTCCGTCCAATGGGCGGAAACCGGCAAACGGCAGGCGTCGGGAACGCCCGACCCGCCCGGCGCGGCCTCGCAGGAAACGGACGCCCACTTGGCCGCGTCGTGGCACAAAATGAACGCCTGGAACAAGCCGATCCGCTCGCGCAGCAGGGTTTCCCATTCTTCCACGTCCTCCCGTTCGTCCTTCCACCGCCGCAGTTCTTCGATGCGGGCCAGCCGCACGCTCCCGTCGGCAATGGCGAACAGCCCCGTCAGCATGGCGCGCAGATGGTCTTCCAAAAACGGCCCTTCGGCGTGGTGCGGCAGGGACTGGGGCGTGCGCAAGGACTGGGCGATGAGCGGCTCGTCGTGGACCGCGCGGGCCAAGGCATCGTCCGCCCGCTTCACCAACCATTCGTCCGCGAAGGCCCGGCGCAGGGCATCGTCCAAAAACACGCTGTCGTCGTCCGCCTGAAAGGGGTGCTGGTGCCGCATATGTCCGCATGGTATCGCAAAACCCCCCGCTTCGTCATGGACGAAACGAGGGGCCGTGCGTGCGGCAGCCGCCAAACGGCGGATTATTCCTTCAGTTTGTACGTCACGTTCACCACCAGGGTGAGTTCGACGGAGCCGGGAGCAACGTCCGGCGCGTCCGCCATTGCTCCGCCCAGGACGAGGGAGCGTTCGGCGTACGGCATGGGATAGCCGCTGCCTTGGACGTATTCGCTGTAGCCGACGACGCGCTCGTAGCGCACGCCGAGGCGTTCGGCCAGGTCCACGGCCTTCTCATGCGCCCGCTCGATGGCTTCCGCGCGGGCCTCCGCCTTCAGTTCTTCCTGGTCTTCCAACGCGAAGTTGGGACCGGAGATGTTGGTGGCGCCGTGCTGGCCCACCGTGGTGAGCAAAGTCGGCACCTGGTCGGCGTCGCGCACCGTTACCGTGACCCGCTGGGAAACGACCCAGCCGACCGTTTCCGTGGTCTGCCGATCGGGGTTCCACTGGACGTCCTCGTAGGACTGGTAGGATGCGGTGCGGATGTCGGCGTCGGGAATGCCCAGCGCGCGCACGCGGGCGAGCAGGTCGTTCATGGTTTCGGTGTTCTGCGTCTGGGCCTCGGCCGCGGTTTCGGCCTTGGTTTCCACGCCGAACGAAACGGTGGCGACGTTGGGCGCGCCGATGACTTTCGCCTCGGCGTCCAACGTAATGGTGTGCTCAAACGGCTGCGGGCGGCCGATTTCTTTCGTCTCGCGGACGGTCTGCGCCGTCTTCGCCCAGACGAACATGGTGAGAAACACGAACAGGACGATGAGCGCAAGGGTGAGCCCCTTGTTCTCCTTCCACGTAGGCCATGTCGTAGCCATACCTCCTAAGGATGAAGAATAATTACTTGCAGTGTATCACGTTTCGTGGCGCGGGTGCAGAACGAAGACGGTGACGCCACCCGCGGCGCCGGGAGCGAGGGCGTCGCGGAAGGATTCGACGAGGTTTTGTTCTTGGTACGCGCGGAGGACGGCGTGGGTTTCGCGGCGGGCATGCCCTTCCCCGCGGCCGTGGATCACGCGGCCCAGTCGTTCACCTTCCATGAACACGGCGTGGACGAGGCGGTCGACTTCCACGCGCACGTGGTCCGCACGCAAACCGTGCACGTCTATTTCCGGCACGTCGCCACATTCGGCGGCAAAGAGGTCGGCGTCGATGTCTTGTGATAATCGCATGCCGTTCGCTGTTAGTTCTCCCAGCCCACCAGCGCCCGCTTCACCCGCGCCAAGGTGACCCGCGGCTTTCGCGGCATGTTCCGATACCCCCAATTGCGGTCCAAACCGAACGTAAACCCGCCGAACTGCTCGAACAGGCGCACGGCATGGTCGGATTCCTGCACGTAAACGAACCCGCGCTTTTTCTCCACGATGATGACAGGCGTCGGCTTGCCGAAGGCCAGGGCCGCCAAAAATGATACGCGCCCGCGGATGCCGATATCGTGTCCGTCTTCCACGATCCAATAACCCTTCCACCGTTTCTTGCGTTTCCACGCCGCGTCCACGATGCGGTTTTTCTTCTCTTCCCCGCCCATGTCCTTCACGCCGGCCATCAGTTCCTTTTGGTAGGCCAGCACGCGCTTGATATCGGCCTTGCCGTAGCCGTCTTCCATCAGCGCCCAGATGAAGCCGCGGTCCATCAGGGCGATGCCGCGCACCAGGCGGGGATGGAAACCAAGGGTCCGCAATTTGGCAGGGGTGAGGCGAAACAACGCCAGGAACTGCTCCAAGGAAGAAAGAAGGAGTTTGCCCGTTTTGGGATGGTGGGCGCGGTCCAGGTCCGTGTAGCGGTGGTGGTCGATGATCACCAGTTCCACGCCGAGGCGGCGGATGCGCGCTTCGGTTTTCGGCCCGGGCATTTCCACCACGACGACCCGCTTCCACCCGCCGTCGCGGATGAGTTCCACGACGTCCGGTTCCGCGTCCAACGTGGCGCCGTGCGGCTGGGCGGAACGGATGACCTGCACCTCCATGGCCTGGGCAAGGCGGTAAATCAACACGGCCTCCGGGTCGTTGGGCGGAATCACGAGGACGGTTTTCTTGCGGGGAGCCATGGGGGAAGTATAGCAAAAAGAAACGGAATCCGTGCGGACCCACTTTGTCCAGTAAGAGTTGACAAAAACATCCGTTCGTGCTAGAAAGTCGGTGTTCGCACGGTTCACGCCAGCGAGCCGTCGGCAGGGCGACTCCTGCCATTTATAGCCCCGCAAGGGGATTGGAGGTCGCCATGGGCGACGGAACCTAACGCTACGGGCAGGCGAACTGCCCGACCCCGGACGGCTTCGGCATCTGACCGATGTCGACCGGGAAAACGTACGTGCCCCACCTTTCGGTAATGCTCTGTGCTTTACGCGCGGCAGCCGCCTACCGGAAGGTTAGGGGCTCTTTTTTTGTACGCGGGACAGGTCCCATGCGGCTTCAAACAGAACCTTGGCCGTTTCCGCGAAGGCACGGTTTTCGATGATCACGGTCACTGGCTTGCCTAAGAACGTCACAAAGGCAATGTGGTTGCCGTAAATCCAAATGTCCCCGTGGAAATCACCCAGTGCCTTCGGCAGCTCGCAGAATTCCACGTGCTCGCGCGGTTTCTTGCGAAGAGCGCCACGGTACAGGATGCGGGTGCGCGTCCGGGCCGGATCGAGCAGACGGCGCGTTTCTTCCAGCAATTTTGGATCGAGCATCTCCGCGACGTCGTCCAAATTGGCCACTTCGTACATGAACGAAGGCTTGAGCCGGTCCACGTCATGGAACAAACTGCGGATGGCTTCGTCCCCCTCGTAAAACCGCACGGCGGGGCGCTCGCCGCCGGCCATCATCTTCACTTCCGGCAGGGCGCGTTGCAGCACGTCGATCTGGTGTTCCATCTGCTTCACGTAGCCGCGGAAGTGCGCGAGGGCGTTTTCCGGTTCCTCGGCGGCGAAAAAACGCTTCTTGCCCCGCTCGAACGTGGACATGAGGCCGCGCTGCTGCAGCACTTCGATGGCGGCGTAGGCGGATGTGCGCGAGAGTTTCGCCTTCTTGGCGATTTCCTGCACGCTGTTAGGGCCCAGTGACAAGCTGGCCAGGTAGACCTTGGATTCCGTGGCGGAAAGCCCGAGGGAGGTGAAAAGTTTGAGGATGTCGGTGGCCATAGGGAAGGATAAGGGGCTGTGTTCGCACAAAGCGTAGCAAACCGGCGGACGAAAAAACAGGGGCGAGCCCCTGTTTTTTGTGCGTGTGGCGTTAGAGCCGTTCGAATCCGACGCGGAAGTCCAACTCGTTGGCACGGAAGGAAACCGCGTTCGGCGGTTCCACACCGTCCGACCGCAACGCGTCGGACAGCGTGTCGGCCGAGAGCGCCGCGCCGTGCTCGGCGAGCGTACGCTTCCCTTCTTCCTGCTCGGCGGCGACGTACAACGCGATACGGTCCCCCACGGTCAGCCCAGCTTCTTTCCGCAGAGCGTTCACCTTGCGGGCCAATTCGCGGGCCGTGCCTTCGCGCACCAGCTCGGGCGTGAGCGCCAGGTCCAATTCCACCGCGTAGGCACCCTCCGCCAAGCGGACCTCCTTCACGTTCACTTCGTCCTTCACGATGTCCGCCAACTCCGGCGGCAGCGTCTCCCCGGCGGGCAGCGAAACCGTCATGCCGGCGAGCACCTGCCGGACGTTTTTCCCGGCCTCCGCGCGGCGTTCCAACGCGCGCGATACCATCGAACGGGCGCGGGCCATGTCTTCCAGCCCGCCTCGGTTGATCACAGCTTCGTCCCACACGGGCCAATCTTCCAGGTGCACGGACAGGCGCTTTTCCCCACCCTGCCATTGGCCGTTGAGTTCCTGATAGACCATTTCCGCCAAGAACGGCATGAACGGCGCCAGCATCTTGGCAAACGTTTCCAAGGCGGTACGCAGGGTGGCCAGGGCTTCCTTGGCGTCCTCATCTTCACCCTTGAGGCGCTCGCGGCTGCGGCGCACGTACCACGTGGACAGGTCCGTGACGAAGCCCTGCAAGGCGCGGGCGGCGCGGGCGAAATCGTACGCCTCCATCGCCTGGGTTTCTTCCTTCAACGTTTCGTGCAGGCGGGCCAGCACCCAGCGGTCGAGCGCGTGCGCCCCGGCGGGGCGGCGGCCGTCGTCCGCGGCGCGGTACAGATGATAGAAGGAATGGACGTTCCGCAGGATGGCGACGAACTTCTTGGACACTTCGTCCACGCCGCTTTCGCTGAAACGCAGCGCCTCGGCGTGGGTGACGGGGCTGGCCATCAGGTAGAAGCGCATGGCGTCGGCGCCGTATTTCGCCACGACGTCCATCGGGTCGGGGTAGTTCTGAAGCCGCTTGCTCATCTTTTTGCCGTCCTCCGCCAGCACCATGCCGTTCACGACCACGTTTTTGAACGCCGGTTTGTCGAACAGGGCGGTGGAAAGCACGTGCAGGGTGTAGAACCAGCCGCGCGTTTGGTCCTGCCCTTCGGCGATGAAATCGGCCGGGAAGCCGCGTTCGAACGCCTGGGTGTTTTGGAAGGGATAGTGCAGCTGGGCGTAGGGCATGGAGCCGGATTCGAACCAGCAGTCCAGCACGTCCGGCACGCGGCGGAAGGTCTTGCCGTCCTTGGTGATTTCCACGGCGTCCACGACGTGCTTGTGCAGGTCCACGACGGATGCGCTCGCGGCGGCTTCCAATTCGGCGACCGAACCGAAGCACAGGGTTTCGCCATCCTCGGCGCGCCAGACGGGCAGCGGCGTGCCCCAGTAGCGCGAGCGGGAAATGGCCCAGTCGCGGGCGCCCTCCAGCCACTTGCCGAAACGGCCTTCCTTCATGTTGGCGGGCGTCCAGTTGATTTCGCCGTTGAGCGCAACCAGCCGGTCTTTCAATTCCGTGACCCGCACGAACCACGAGGTGGTGGCGTAGTTGAGCAGCGGCGTGTCGCAGCGCCAGCAATGCGGGTAGCTGTGGGCGAGTTTCTTTTTGCCTGCCAGGCTGCCCGTTTTGGCCAGGGCCTTTACGATGTCCACGTCCACCGCGCGGTCTTTGTCTCCCGCGGCGCGCACGGGGCGGTCTTCGATACCGAGGCCCGCGACGACTTCCGGCGTGAAATGCCCGTCCATCTTGACGTGCATGATGGGCGCGACATTTTCCGCGCGACCCAGGTTATAGTCGTCCTCGCCGAAGCCGGGGGCGATGTGCACCACGCCGGTCCCTTCGTCCGTGGTAACGAAATCGGCGTGCACCACGCGGAAGGCGTTCGCCTGGTCCTTGAAGAACGGGAAAAGGGGTTCGTAGGCGGCGCCGATGAGATCACTTCCCTTCACCGTCGCTTCCACGGCGGGCGTTTCCTTGGCGAAGGCCAAATCGGGCGCGCCGGAGAGCCGTTCCCAAGCCGCCTTGCCGAGTACATAGCGCGCCTCCCCCGCCCGCACGACGACGTATTCCACCTCCCGGTTCACCGCCAGCAGCGCGTTCCCCGGCAGGGTCCACGGCGTGGTAGTCCAGGCCACCAGTTTGGCGCCCGCGTACGGCCCGTCCTTCAGCGTGAAGGCGGCGTACACGGACAGGTCCGTGACATCCTGGTAGTTCAGCCCCACCTCGAAATTGGACAGCGCCGTTTCGCAGCGCGGGCAGAGGTGCATGGGCTTGTGGCCCTCATACATCAGGCCCTTGTCCCACAGCTGCTTGAACACCCACCAAATGGACTCCATGTACGGCCGGTCCATGGTGCGGTACGAGTGTTCCATGTCCACCCAGCGGCCGATGCGGCGGATGGTTTTCTTCCATTCCTCCGCGTAGGTCAGCACGGTGTTGTGGCAGGCGTCGTTGAACTGGGCCACGCCGAATTTCTCGATGGCCTTGCGGCTGCCGAGGTTGAATTCCTTTTCGATGATGTTTTCGATGGGCAGGCCGTGGCAGTCCCAGCCCCAGGTGCGCTCCACGCGGTATCCTTTCATGGTCCAAAAGCGCGGCGCGACGTCCTTCATGACGGAGCCGACGAGGTGGCCGTAATGCGGCAGCCCGGTGGCGAACGGCGGGCCGTCGTAGAAGGTATAGGGCTTGTCGGCCGGGCGGGAATCGACGGAACGCTGAAAAATCCCGTGCCGATCCCAGTAGTCGAGTACCTGTTCCTCCTGCTGCGCGTGGGTGGGTTTTTTGTCCTCGGACATAAAAAATTCCGCTGTATTCGGATGATTTTCATCCTAACAAAGCGGCGGGGCGGAGGCAATGTCACGCAAATTGAAAGAGGCCCCGCACGAGTATGTGCGAGGCCTCCGTGAGTGGGGCCAAGTGCCTAACTTGCGGGAACCGCGGCGGGGTCCCCGCCACCGAAGTCGCCGCCGAGCCAGAGGCTGCCCCAGCGCCACTCGCCGTTGCCGAAGAACAGGCACCGGACGTACAGGTAGCCGTCCCCGTCGCGGTAGATGGTCCCCCAGAAGTACGTGTAGCGGATGAACCCGTTCGCGTTCTTCTTCCAGCTCTCCGGGATCTTCGCCGTATCAGCGAGGAGCCCGTCGAGCATCTGGGAACCATACACCGCCGGGAGGGTGGCGATGCGGTCCTTCAGCTTGTTCCCCCCGATGATCCGGCCGTCCTTCTGGACGTCATCGAGGTGGAAGCCGACCTCCCCCAGGTCGACCTCGGGCTGCCCCCGAACGCGGTTCGGGAGCTGGTCCTCCGGCCGGACCTCCCAGCCGTCGGGGCACCAGGCCGTGGCGTCGAAATCCACCGCCAGCCGGCCGGCGGGGACGTTCCCCTCGATAAGGTTCTGCAAGCCCCGAAGGACCTGCTCGACAGGGAGGGTCCCCTCCCGCACGCGACGGAAGAGGTCGTTCTGACGGCGGGCCAACTGGCCCAGCTGCTCGTCGGCGACGGAAATCGTCATGACAAGCTCCTTGCGGCGTCTGACGCCGCGTTCGGTTTTTGCCGCTTGCCCACCGTGGGCTGGTGTCCGTTCCCCTATTTGGAACGGCTTTGCCGCAGCGGGTGTTTGCTACCGTGTTTTGGCGGTTTTGTCAATGAATTCGTGCTATACTCGCCCCGTATGAAACCCACCATCTATCTCGGCGCCGACCACGCCGGCTGGCAGTTGAAGGAAGACATCGAGGCGTTTTTGAAGGAAGAAGGGTACGCCGTCGTGGACATGGGCAACGAGCACCTCGTGGGCGACGACGACTATCCCGACTTCGGCCACGCGGTGGCCAAGCGCGTGGTCACGGACCCGGACGGGCGCGGCATCGTGCTGTGCGGCAACGCGCAGGGCATCTGCATCGTGGCCAACAAGGTGCGCGGCGTGCGCGCCGCCACCGGCTTCAACGAGGACGTCGCCCGCACCAGCCGCACGGACGACCATAGCAACGTGCTGTGCCTCCCCGGCCGTTTCTTGAAGCCCGACGAAGCCCGCGCCATCGTCAAAACCTGGCTGGAAACGCCGTTTTCCGGCGAAGACCGCCACGTGCGCCGCCTGAAGAAACTCGAAGAAATCGAGTCACAGGAAACCGCGCACCTCTAACCCCTATGTGCCTGCTCATTCCCTCCCTGCTCGTGAACACGCGGGAGGAATTCGAACGGCGGCTGCGGTTGGTGGAACACGGCGCTGAACTGATGCACGTGGACGTGCTCGACGGCACGCTGTTCCCCGCCACCAGCTGGCATGACGCCGCGGCCGTGGGCGGCATGGACACGCCGGCCCACTATGAACTGCACCTGATGGTGGACGACCCGCTGCCGGTGGTCGAAGCGTGGAAGCGCCAGGTGCCGAACCTGCGCCGCGCCATCGTGCACGCCGAAGCGCCCCATCCAACGGACGCCCTGGTGGAACAATTGAAGCAATGGGGATTGGAAGCGGGCGTGGCACTGAATCCCGAGACGCCGCTGGAAGACGTGCAGCACCTGCTGGCCGTCTTGGATCAGCTGACCGTGATGGGCGTGCATCCGGGCGCCTCCGGCCAAGCGTTTCTCGGTGAGCCGATCCTCGAGAAAATCCGCGCGGCCAAGCACGCGCGGCCGGACCTCCCCGTAGAAATGGACGGCGGCGCCACCGAGGAGCTGCTGCCCGCGCTGGTGCAGGCCGGCTGCAACCGCATCGTGGCCGCCAACGCCGTGTTCGGCGCCGCGGACCCCGCCGACGCGCTGCGCCGCCTCGTGCATCTCGCGACCGCCGCGCGTCTGTGATATACTCGTTCGCGTCATAACTCTTCATTCGCCCCGCTTTATGAAAAAGATGGCCGCTTCCCTGAGCATCGCCGCGCTCGCCGTCGGCGCCTTCGCCGCCGCGCACGTTCCGTCGGCCGACGCCGCCATGGTTCCCCTCGCCCAAGTCCAAGCGGGCGACCTGATCCGCGGCGAATCCTTCCCCGCCGTGTACTACTACGGCCGCGACGGGTTCCGCTACGTCTTCCCGAACGACCGGACGTACTTCACCTGGTACAGCAACTTCGACAGCGTGAAATACATCTCCGACGCCGACCTGGCCAAGATCCAAATCGGCGGCAACGTCACCTACAAGCCGGGCGTGAAGATGATCAAGATCAACACGGACCCGAAGACCTACGCCGTGGACGCGGGCGGCACCCTGCGCTGGGTCACGACCGAAGCGGCCGCCGTCGCGCTGTACGGGTCGAACTGGAACCAGCAGATCGACGACGTGCCGGACGCCTTCTTCCCGAACTACCGCTTGAGCGACGAGCACATCACCTCGGCCGGGGACTTCAACCGCGCGTCCGTTTCCGCCGCCGCCACGGACGTGAACCGGGACAAGAACCTCGCCGCGCCGCGCTACGTGGACATCACCGCGAACGGCTTCGGCGGCACGGTGACCATCCCGGCGAACACGGCCGTGAAGTTCACCAACACGGACACGGCCAACCACACGGCCACGGCGGACGACCTCACCTGGGGCACGGGCACGCTGCGTCCCAACGAGAGCTTCTCCCGCTACTTCCGCAATCCGGGCACCTACACCTTCTTCGACAGCCTGAACCCGGACCTCAAGGGCACCATCATCGCGCAATAAACGAAGACGCTGCAAACGCATCCCGCGCAAACGGGATGCGTTTTGCGTTCCGTGGTACCATGGTCGCATCTATGCCTTCCTCCCCCACCGGACCGAAGGTCCGCACGCCCCTGCACCTGCACGACCGCGACCTCATGCGCCTTGAAGAACGCGCGCTTCGCATTCGCGAAGACATCATCGACATGCTCGTGGAAGCCGGCTCCGGGCACTCCGCCGGGCCGCTCGGCATGGCGGATATTTTTGCGGCGCTGTACTTCCACGTGATGGTCCACGACCCGAAGAATCCCGATTGGCCGGAGCGCGACCGCCTCATTCTCTCCAACGGCCACATCTGCCCCGTGCGCTACGCCGCCATGGCGCAGGCCGGGTACTTCCCCCGTTCCTGGCTGATGACGCTGCGCAAACTCGGCTCCCCGCTGCAAGGCCATCCGGAACGGGACCGGCTGCCGGGGGTGGAAACTACGTCCGGGCCGCTGGGGTCCGGTTCGTCGCAGGCGGCGGGGCTGGCGTATGCGGCCCTGCGCGACGGCAAGCCCTGGCGCGTGTACTGCGCCATGTCCGACGGCGAACTGCAGGCCGGGCAGACCTGGGAAGCCATGCTCTTCGCCGCGCGCAACGCCCTGTACAACTGCACCTTCATCATCGACCGCAACAACATCCAAATCGACGGCACCACGGAAGACATCATGCCGCTGGAACCGTTGGCCGATAAATTCGCCGCCTTCGGCCTGAACGTGGAAACCTGCGCGGGCAACAACATCGCCGATTTCGTCGACGCGGTGGCGCGGGCCCACGGCGTGTCCGCCAAGCCCACGGTGATCCTGGCCGAAACCATTCCCGGCTACGGCGTCCCGTTCATGGAATACGACTTCACCTGGCACGGAAAGCCGCCGAAAGCGGGCGAGGAATCCCGCGCCGCCATCGAAGCCCTGCGGACGCTCGGCGGCCGCCTGCACGCCGAACACCAATAACCCCCTTCTATGAACTCCCGCCCCACTCCCCTCGTGATCGCCCTGATCGCCATCGGCGCTCTGGCCGTCGTGGCCGTCATCATCGGTTCCGTGCTGCCCGCCCCGAAGTCCGGTTCCACGCCCCAATTCGCCGTCGATACCGCTTCCATGCGCGAGGGAGGCACGGGGTTCTTCGGCCTCGGCTCCATCGGTGAACGCGCCGCAATGAACCAGGCGGACATGGACATGGCGGCGGCGCCTCCCGGCATCGGCATGCCCGCGCCCATGCCGCCCGTTTCGCCGACGGCCGGCCCCACGGCCGCGGACGTGGACCAGCGCATCATCAAAAACGGCTTCTTGTCCCTGGCCGTGCGCAGCGCGGACGAAGCCGTGGCTTCGCTCACGGGATTGGCCGCGGGACTGGGCGGATTCGTGCAGGAATCGTCCGTGCATGAACGCGCCGACGGCAGCAAATACGGTTCCGTGACCGTGCGCGTGCCGTCCGACCAATTTGAAACGGCGCTCGCCGAAGCCAAGGACCTGGCCACCCTGGTGCGCCAGGAAACGGTCACCGGCCAGGACGTCACGGAGCAATACACCGACTTGCAGGCGCAGCTGCGCAACGCGCAGGCCCAGGAAGAGGAATACCTGCGCATTCTCCAGCGGGCGCAAACCGTGCAGGACATCCTGAGCGTCCAGTCGTACCTGGGCGGCGTGCGTTCCACCATCGAATCCCTGCAGGGCCGCCTCCAGTTCCTGGAAAACCGCACGTCCTTCGCCACGTTGAGCGTTTCCCTGTCCGAGGACGCGCGCTTCCAGGTGCCGCAGCGCGACTTCCGCCCGGGGGAAGACGCCCGCCAGGCCATTCAAACCCTCGTGGTCGTGGCCCAGTCGCTCGTCTCCGGGCTGATCCTCGTCGTGATCGTCGGCGGCGGCGTGCTGCTCCCGCTCGGCCTGATCATCTGGGGAATCGTCGCCCTTGTCCGCCGCGCCCGCTCCAAGCGCGCGCGCCGCTAACGCCCCACGCTCCTATGCCGCGCCTTCTGCCAAAACGCGGGCTGAACCGGGACGCGCATCTCGTCCGTTCGCTCTTTGACACCGCGTCCCTTTCCCACGCACCCACCCGCGACGGTTTCGGCACGGGCCTGGTGAAAGCGGGAGAGAAGGACGAACGGATCACCGTGCTCTGCGCTGACTTGTCCGAGTCCACGCGCACGCTGCCGTTCAAGGAAGCGCACCCGGACCGCTTCGTCCAAATCGGCGTGTCGGAGCAGTGCATGCCGTCCATCGCCGCGGGCATGGCCATGGCGGGCAAGGTGCCGTTCGTCGCCAGCTACGCCGCCTTCTCCCCGGGTCGCAACTGGGAACAGATCCGCACCACCGTCGCCTTGAACGACGTAGACGTGAAAATCGCGGGGGCGCACGCGGGCGTCAGCGTGGGTCCCGACGGCGCCACCCACCAGATGCTCGAGGACATCGCGCTCATGCGCGCCATGCCGAACATGCGCGTGCTGGTGCCCTGCGACCGCACGGAAACAGAAAAAGCCACGCTTGCCCTGGCCGCCTCCGAAGGCCCCGGCTACATCCGCTTCGCCCGGGAAAAGTCGCCGGTATTCACCACGGCGAAAACACCGTTCCGCATCGGCCGGGCCGAGGTCTTCCGCTTCGGCGACGACGCCACGATCATCGGCGCGGGGCCGCTGCTGTATGAAGCGCTGGTGGCGGCGGAAACGCTCGCGCAGGAGCACGGGCTGCAGGCGCGCGTCATCGACTGCCACACGGTGAAGCCGTTGGACGCCAAGACGATTGCCGCGGCCGCCAAGGAAACCGGCGCCATGGTGACGGTGGAAGAGGCGCAGATCACCGGGGGCTTGGGCGGGGCGGTGTGCGAACTGTTGGCCGAAACCCACCCGACGCCGGTGGAACGCGTGGGCATGCGGGACCGCTACGGCGAGTCCGGCGAACCCCCGCAACTGCTCGAAGGCTTCGGCCTGACGGCCCCGTTCATCGTCCAGGCCGTGTTGCGTGCCGTCGCCCGCAAACGCGGCGAACGCGTACCTATCGAACCCAAACACGCCGCCGACGCCCACGCCCATCTGGAGGCTATGAAGAAAACCGTCATGAAGGAAGCGCTCGCCCGCACGCCCCGCAAATGGGGCGGCAAGCAGCCCGACGCCTCGCTCGCCTCCCGGCGGAAATCCTAACTTCCCTCCTCGTTCCGGCTATGTACGACCTCATCGCCATCGGCGACATCAAGCTCGACACCTTCGTCGTATTGGACAACGCCTCCCTGCAGTGCCAGCTGAAAGTGCCCGAATGCCTGCTGTGCATGGAATACGGGGCGAAAATCCCCGTCAGCGTGGTGGATTCCCAAATCGCCGGGTCCGCGCCCAACGTGGCCGTGGGTTTGTCCCGCCAGGGCTTGCGCACGGCGGTCATCAGCAACATGGGCGTGGACGGCACGCGGGACATGGCGCTCAAAAAACTCGCCAAGGAAAACGTTTCCGCCGACTTCATCCGCACGGCGCCGAAGGAACCGTCCAGCTACTCCGTGGTGCTCAACTACAAGGGCGACCGCACCATCCTCACCTCGCACATCAAGCACGCCTACGTGCTTCCCTCCCCCCTGCCGAAAACCGCCTGGGTACACGTGGGAGAAACGGGCGAAGGGTACGAAAAGCTGTACGCCGCGCTCGTAAAACGCAAGAAGCGCAACGGCATCAAGATCAGTTTCAACCCCGGCAGCATCCAAATCCAGGAGCGCAAGCAGGTGTTCTTCGACCTGCTCTCCGTGACCGACGTGCTGTTCGTGAACCGGGAGGAAGCCCAGGCGATCACGGGCGAAACGTCCATCGAAATCCACCACCTTGCCCCCGCCCTGCTCAAGCTCGGTTGCAAGGAAGCGCTCATTACGGACGGGCGCAACGGCTCGTACCATTTCGACGGCGAGAAGATCAGCGTCTGTCCCATCTTCCCGGGGGATCCCATCGAAACGACGGGGGCGGGCGACTCGTTCGCCACGGGCTTCCTGGGCGCGCGCCTGGCGGGCCTGGACGCCGCCGAGGGCATGCGCTGGGGTTCCGTGAACGCCGCCAGCGTGGTGCGCAGCGTGGGGCCGACGGACGGGCTGCTCACGCCCGGCCAGATCAAGACGCGCCTCCGCACGCGGAAGACGTACCAGGTAAAGACGCTGTAGCCGCACGCGCCGCCCCGCCGCCGGGGCGGCGTTTTGTTTGGTAGCACGCGCGCATTCCAGTACAATGCAAACGTATGCATGATGTCATCACCGTCGGGTCGGCCGTCTACGACGTCTTCCTGCTCTCCAAACAGTTCCAATTGCTCCGGTCGGCGCGCTTCGAGTCGGGTGTCGGCGAATGCGTGTCCCTCGGCAGCAAGATCGACGTGGACGAAAAAACCGAAAGCACCGGCGGCGGGGCCACCAACGCCGCGGTGACCTTCGCCCGCCTGGGGTTCGACGCCGCGGCCGTCTGCCGCGTGGGCGACGACGTCTACGGCGGCGCCATCCTCGCGGACTTGGAACGGGCGGGCGTAGACGCGTCCTTTGTGCGGCGGGTGCGCGGGGGTGAAACCGGTTTCTCCGCCCTGCTCACGGCCGAAAACGGCGAGCGCAGCGCCCTCACCTATCGCGGCGTGTCCGCCGACTTTACGAAGGCGGACGTCCCGCGCGCGGCCCTGCGCGCCCCCTGGTTCTACGTCACGTCGCTTGCGGGCAACCTGGACGTCTTCGCCAAGATTGCCAAGGAAGCGGCCAAAACGGGCGGAAAAATCGCCTGGAATCCCGGCGGCAAAGAGTTGACCCAAGGGCCGGACGCCATCCGCCCGTTGCTCACCCATGTAGCCGTGCTGATGGTGAACCGGGAGGAAGCGGCGAAACTCACCGGGGAGCGCGACCCGGCCGCCGCCTGGCGCGCGCTGGGCGCGGGCGACCATCTCACTTTCATCGTCACGGACGGCGACAAGGGCGCGTACGCGTTCCGCCACGACGGCGCGTGGTTCTCCGGCACCACCGGCTCCCCGTCCGTTTCCCGCACCGGCGCCGGCGACGCCTTCGGCTCCGGAGTCACCGCCGCGCTCATGAAAGGCCTGCCGCTGCCCGACGCCTTGCAAATCGGTACGCTGAACGCCGAATCGGTCATCCGCCACGTCGGCGCAAAAACGGGCATCCTGAAAGCCTGGCCGTCCAAGACCGCACGCGCCGCTGTCCCCGTGAAGCCCCTTTAACGCACCAACAAGGAGGATATGCCCACGAAATCCCCGAAGCCCCTTTCCGTATTCGTCACCCGCGCCATTCCGGACGAAGGCCTGAAGATGCTCCGCCGCAGCAAGCGCCTCAAGGTCTCCGTCTACGAAAAAGACCGCGCCATCCCCCGCCGCGAACTGCTGCGGCGCGTGAAGGGCGCGGACGTCATTCTGTCCATCCTCACCGAACACATGGACGCCGAGGTGTTCGACGCCGCCGGGCCGCAACTCAAACTGGTGGCGAACTACGCCGTCGGCTTCGACAACGTGGACGTGCCGGAAGCCAAGAAGCGCGGCATCGTCGTGACGAACGCCCCGCACGCCAACGTGACGGAATCCGTGGCGGAACACGCCATCGCGCTGATCTTCGCCTTGGCGCACCGCATCGTGGAGACGGACCAGTTCACCCGCGACGGCAAGTACGAGGCCTGGGGGCCGCTGCTGCTGCTCGGCACGGACGTGGCGGGAAAGACGGTCGGCATCGTGGGCAGCGGGGCCATCGGCGCGGGCGTGGTGCGGCGCTTGCACGCGGGCTTCGGCGTGAAGGTGGTGTACACGGACGTGAAGCGCAATCCGGCGTTGGAGCAAGAAACGGGGGCGCGCTTCCTTTCGCTCCCGCAGCTGCTCAAAACCGCCGACTTCGTTTCCTTGCACGTGCCGCTTCTGCCTTCCACCCACCATTTGATCGGTGCCAAGGAACTGGCGCTGATGAAGAAAACGGCGTACCTGGTGAACACGGCGCGCGGTCCCATCGTGGACGAAGCGGCGCTGGTGCGCGCGCTCATGAAACGGCGCATCGCGGGGGCGGCGCTGGACGTATACGAATGCGAACCCAACATCGCCTGCAACGCCAAGGATGCCGTGGCGCTGGTGAAACTGCAGAACGTCATCCTCACGCCGCACACGGCCTCGGCAACGGTGGAAACCCGCCAGGCCATGGCCCGCACGGCCGCGGAAAACGTCCTCGCCTTCGCCGCCGGCAAGAAACCGCCGAACGCGGTGAAATGACAAAAGAAAAAACCGCCCCTCTTCGGGGCGGTTTTTATGCGCGACACATGGTGGACCCTGCCGGGCTCGAACCGGCCACCCCCGCGTTGCAAACGCGGTGCTCTACCAAATGAGCTAAGGGCCCGCCATCTGCCGCGGACACCGCAACCTACCCTGTCTGCTCGCGGACGTCAATGCGGTTTGGTACTATGGCAACAACTCCTCTCCATATGCATCGCTCCATCCGCCTGCTGCCGTTGCTTCTCACTATTGCGACCATCGCCGGAACGGCCGGCGTTCTCTCCCACCCGTCCTTCGCCCTCGCCCGACGCGACCAAACGCTCACGCTGTACGTCCTGAA
Source organism: uncultured Gammaproteobacteria bacterium (assembly GCA_964499955.1). Taxonomy (GTDB): domain Bacteria; phylum Patescibacteriota; class Patescibacteriia; order UBA9934; family GWF2-40-263; genus JAJYIV01. Next base: position 3,037 of record CAZCMI010000007.1, on the reverse strand, counting down.
CGCGGACGGAACGGAACGCACGTCCTTTCCCGTCGCCAGTGCGAACCGCGCGGGCGGAGCGAGCATCGCCCTGGGCGACTTGGGCGGCGATGGCGTGGCGGAAATTGTCGTCGGCATGGGCTTGGGCAACGAACCGCGCGTGCACGTCCTGCGAGCGGACGGTTCCGAGATCGGCAGCTTCCTCGCTTACGAACCAACGTACGGCTTCGGCGTCAACGTGGCGGTCTGCGATCTCGACGGCGACGGCGTCAACGAAATCATCACCGCGCCGCAACGCGGCGGCGGGCCGCACGTGCGTATCTTCTCCAACACGGGCGAGCCGCTCGGCGGCGGATGGATGGCCTACGGGTCAAACATGACCATGGGCGTCAACATCGTCTGCGGCGATCTCGACGGCGACGGACGTGCGGAACTCGTCACGTTGCCGGGAGCCGGCGCCGGGCCGCACGTGAACGTATGGAAGGGACCCGTCGGTGCGGACAGCGCGCTGCGTTTGTGGCGGGAGATTTTTCCCGGCGACGCGGCGAGCACCCAAGGCCTGACCGGCAGCATCGCCGACGGCGCGCTCACGGTCGCGACGGTGCGCGGCGACGCGACAGACGTCTACCGTCTCGCGTTCGAACCGACGGCGCGCGTTGCGGAATGGACGCGCGTAGAAGCGAAACCAAAAGACCTGCACATCGCTTCCATTACCGGTGGCCAACAGATCATGGAAAAAATGCCGTACGGCGCCTTCGCTTCGGCAACGGGCGACGTGGACGGCGACGGCGTGCAAGAAACCGTCGTAACGCCCGCAAAACCGCTGTTTGAAGAAACGGGAACGCACGCCGGCTTGGAACGATCCATCGTCGTAGACATATCGGAACAGCGGCTGTACGCCTATGAACACGGTATTCTCACGCACACCTTCCTGGTGTCCACCGGCCGGCCGCCGTACCGCACGCCGCGCGGCGATTTCAAGATCACGGCAAAAGTTCCCTACGTGCATTACGCCGGCGGCAGCGGGGCGGACGCGTATGACCTCGGCGTCGTTCCGTACAACCTGCGCTTCTATCCGCACATCTACATCCACTACGCGCCGTGGCACAACAACTTCGGCCTGCCGATGAGCCGCGGCTGCGTGAACGTGGACTTGGACAACATCCGTTGGATCTATCATTGGGCGGACGAAGGGGTTACCGTTTCGGTTCGTGAATGAAATTGTGCATAAGTTATTTTCTCTTCTTGACGGACATGGTATACTCTTTGTCGATCGCCATTCACGCCGCGTCGTGTGGATGCGATACGCGCAACCGCTCCAGGAGGAGCGCCTCGTGTGCGCGAGACGGAAGGGTCCCGATTTGATGGAACCCCTAACATATCGCGTATGGCTGTGAAGAAAAAGAAGGCCGTCAAAAAGACGGTAGCGAAGAAGCGCACCGCCAAGAAAGCGGCGCCGAAAAAGAAGGCAACCAAGAAGGTCGCGAAGAAGAAGGCGAAGAAGCGCTAAGCGCTTCTTCCACAAAACAAGATCCCGCCGGGACGCGCCGGCGGGATCTTGTTTTTTTATCACGGGAGACGCGGCCGTTACACGGCGTGCAGACGTTCCGCCACCGCGAGTTCGTCCGGCGTATTCACCCCGATGACTTCTTCCGGCGGCACGTCGATGGAGGAAATCTTTTCTCCCTGCTCCACGGCCGTGGCGACCAAGTCCACGAGATAGTATTCCTTCTGCGCGTTTTCATTGCGGAGCTCCGCCACGTTCTTCCACAACCACGCCGCGTCGAAACAAAACAAGGATGGATTCACCTCGCGGATCGCCCGTTCTTCTTCCGTCGCGTCCTTGTATTCGCGGATGCCCGTGACATGGCCGTCCGGCCCGCGCAGAATGCGGCCCCAACGCTCGAACGCGCCGTGCCATCCGTCGAAGTCCGGCACCGTGGCCGTCATGAGCGTCACGACGTTCCCGCGTTCGCGGTGGCGCGCTTCCAAACGCCGGATCGTCTCCGCGGAAATGAACGGGTGATCGCCGTACAAGACAATAATCTCCGCCGCGTCGCCCGCGGCGTCATGGGCCGCGGCAACGGCGTGTCCCGTCCCCAACTGTTCCGTCTGCACGGCGTAGTCGCAGCGCGTTCCCATGGCCGCACAGACGTCCTCGCCCTTGTATCCCACGACGACGACAGGACGCGGATCCAATCCGGATGCCGACACGGCGTCCAAAAGATGCTGCAGGATCGGCTTGCCCGCGACGGGCGTCAGGGCTTTCGGCCGCTCGGCTTTCATGCGCGTCCCCTTCCCCGCGGCCAAGATGACGACCCGGGTTTTCGGTGCGGTTGTTTGGTGCATAGCGATGGGCAGCGTAGCGCAGAACCCGCCGGAATTCAACCAAAACGCACAGCCCACACCATACCCAACGCCGCCCCGACGGCGAAGGTCAATCCGTAACGCGCAACAAGGCAAAAATGGCAGACGCGTTCGCTGGACATATCGTCCACAGCATACCCGAAAATCAAAAAATCTCCTACGAAGAGGAGATTTTTCTGCTTGAAGAGTTCCACGGTCCCGGCGCCTACCTACTCTCGCCCAATCGGACTACCATCGGCCCCGTGCGGCTTAACTTCCGTGTTCGGGATGGGTACGGGTGTGACCCGCCGGGAAGAGGCACCGAGACGGTGGAACCCTTCGACTTCAAAGTTGAAAAGATAGAGAGGATCAAACCTCACAGTGGTTGTAGAGCTCGACCGATTAGTACCGCTCAGCTACACGCGTTACCGCGCTTCTACTTGCGGCCTATCAACCTGCTGGTCTCGCAGGGGTCTCAAACGAAGACTAATCTTGGGGTCGGCTTCGCACTTAGATGCCTTCAGCGCTTATCCGATCTGCACATCGCTACCCGGCGATGCCCTTGGCAGGACAACCGGTACACGAGAGGTGCCTGCTTCCCGGTCCTCTCGTACTAGGGAAGCGTCCCCTCAATCTTCAACGCCCATGGTAGATAGGAGACCGAACTGTCTCACGACGTTCTGAACCCAGCTCACGTACCGCTTTAATTGGC
>CAZCMI010000006.1:0-33103 GCA_964499955.1 uncultured Gammaproteobacteria bacterium | reverse complement strand
ATTCTTGACGGGGGTCAACGCATTTGGCATACTTCCGGGGCAAAAGTCATGCCCGCGCGTCGGTAGCTCAGCGGTAGAGCAGGGGACTCTTAATCCCTTGGCCGTGGGTTCGATCCCCACCCGACGCACCAAAAACACCCGCCAACCCGGCGGGTGTTTTTCTGTCGCGCGCTTCCCTTCTACCACCCCTTCACCTTGATGGCGGCTTCGGCGGCGGCAACCTGGGCCTCGTGCTTGGACGTCCCCTCGCCCGTGGCGATCAAGTCCTTTTGGACGTAGACACCGACCTCGAACACCTTGGCGTGGTCGGGACCTTCTTCCTTCAACACCTTGTACGTGGGCGTGACGCCCAGATGCTCCTGCGCCGCCTCCTGGAAGCGGCTCTTCGGGTCGATGTACAGGCGGTGCTCCAGGATGTTCGGCAATTCCTTCAACACGTGGCGCGTAACGAAATCCTTGGCGGCATCCCATCCCAGGTCCAAATAGATGGCGCCGATCAGGGCCTCGAACGCGTTGGCCAGGATATAGCGGCGGGCCTTGGACTTCACGTCGCGGGCTTCCCCGCGGGACAGGTACAGGTATTTCTCCACGCCCAAGGACTCGCAAATGTCGGCCAGCATGTCGGCGTTCACCAGCGCCGCGCGCCAGTTGGTCAGCTCGCCTTCGGGGTTCTCGTACTGCTGGTACAGGTATTCGGTGACGACCAGTTCCAACACGGCGTCGCCCAGGAACTCCAGGCGTTCGTTGTGGCCGAGCGGGAAATCGGGATGTTCGTTGAGGTAGGAGCGGTGAACAAGCGCTTGGCGCAACGTATCGCGTTCGCGAAACGACACGCCGAGGGCCTGTTCCACGGCGTCGAGGCCGGAAAGAGGCATAGCGGAAATGACAGATGAATAGGAACGGCGCGTCAGACAACGGATTCGGCCGGCGCTTCATCGGCCGGCGGCACGGCGGCGGCTTCCTCCCCTTCTTCTTTCTTCTTGGGCGGATCCGTGTCCACGGGCTTGAGCGCCCCGCGGGTGACCACGTCCTTGAAGATGGCGCCCAGCACGCCGTTCACGAACCGGCCGGCCGCTTCCCCGCCGACACTCTTGGCCAGCTCGATGGCTTCGTTGATGGCCACCTTGGACGGCACGGTCTGCGAATACAACAGTTCGTACACGCCGATCCGCAGGACGTTGCGGTCTACCACGGTGATGGTGTCCACCGGCCAGTCCGGGGCGAATTTGGTAATGGCGGCGTCGATCTCCGCCAAATGGCCGGTCGTACCTTCCACCAGTTCGCGGATGAAGCCTTCGTCGTCGAAGTCGGGGGCGAATTCCTGGCGGCAGAAGGCGAGGATTTCCTCGATGCGCCCCTCCGCCTGGCCGTTGAAATCCCATTGGTACAAGGCCTGCATGGCGATGGTGCGGGAAAGGTGGCGATTGCTCATATCGGGAACGATGGTACAGGGAAACGGACGGCGGAACAAGCCACGGACGCAAAACCCCGCCGGAGGCGGGGTTTCATGCTTATTTGTCGCCGGAACCCGTTTTCTTCATGTTGCTGCGCGGCGCGGCCGTTTTGGTGGCCTTCTTGCCGGCAGCGGCTTTCTTGGCGGCGGGAGCGGCGGTTTCGGCCTTGGCCTTGGCGGCCGGTTCCTGGGCGGCGGGCGCCACCGGAACGGCCGTCTTTTTGGTCAGGCGGGCCAGACGGCGGGACGCCGTGCCGACCGCTTCGCGGCCCTTGTACCAACCACAGGCCTTGCAGGCACGGTGCGGCAGGATGGCGGCCTTGCATTTCTCGCACGTCGTGGTGGCGACGGGCTTGAGGGCGAAATGCGCGGCGCGGCGGCGCTTGTGGGAGCTTGTGCGGCGATGACCGGGGAGACCCATATAACGTGAAAATTGGCAGCAAAATGATGGCCGAAGGATAGCAGCCGCCCCCGAAACGGTCAAGAGGGGCCGTTCCCCCGCCGTTAAGGCCGGGCGAGCCAGGCGCGCGTTTGCAGCGCGGACCGGTCCACCAGGAAGGCCTCCGCCTCCAGGAGAGGTTCACCAAAGGCGAAGCGGGCGAAGAAGGTGGGTTCGATGTCGATCACGTAGTCGGCCCAGGCGGGGCCGTACAACGCGGTGGCATCGCCTTCCGTAGGAATCCAGCGCAGAACGGGGCGCAGGTCCTCGCCCTGCGGCGGGAAGACGGCGTAGGTCTTCGGGTCGCTCTGGATCTTCACCAGCACCGTGCCGGGCTTGGGCATGACGGGCGCACCGAGCGGGTACGCGGCCACGTCCTCCACGGCCACGGTTTTCAACGCGTCGAAATCGTTGAAATACGTGCGGAAGATGGAAAGGTTCGGGAACGGATGGCGCAAGCCGTTGGCGTCCAACAGATACACCGTGGACAAATCCGAGGTCTTGAAGATATCGCCCGGCCGCAATCCGCCGGGACCTTCCGTCCCGCCCGGACCCTCCGGCGGGAGTACCGACACGACGATGGAAAACGGAGCGGAAACGGCGGTTGCGGACACGCCCGCGCCGTCCGAGATTTCGGCCCGGACGCGCACCCACGGAAGGGTTGCTCCCGGCACGGGCACCTGCCAACCGTACGTCCCGGACGTCGGCGCCAGGTTGCGCGCGATCTCCTGCCAGGTGGCGCCGTCATCCGCGCTCCACGACAGGTTCACGAACGGCGCGTAGCCCTGCGTGCTCCAGCTGATGGCCGCGTTCGAACCGGCGGGCACCTGCGCGCCGGCGGGCGGCGCGATGACCTCGATGGACGCGGGGCCGAACCAACCGCCACCGCCTCCTCCGCCCCCGCCGCCGCTGGGAACGTCGTTGTCCGTGATCTGCACGACCACGTCCTCGATGGTAATGCCGTCGTAATCCTGGTCCGCGCTCAGCGCAACGTGCGTGATCGTTCCCGTGTGGTTCCCTTCCACCGCGCTGTCGTTCACGGCGGTAACGGTGATGGTGCGCGGCTCGTCCCAGTTCTCCGTCGTGAACGTCACTTCCGGGGGCGAAACCTGCACCTGGGCGTCGCCGGAAATCGTGATCACCACGCTCGCCGTCGGTTCGCTGTCCAAGACGATGGTGTAGCTGTCGCCCGCCCCGCCCTCGGTAACCGCGGTGGAACCGTCGGATTCCACAATGGTCACGCCGGGCTCCGGCGTGGGCTCCCCTTCGCCGGAAATGGTCAGCAACGGATACGCGGCGTGGGTGAAGACGGCGTTTTCATTTTGAACATCATGCAGGAAGAAACAGTAGTCGTCCTCGGAAATGCCTCCCGACGTCTGCAGGGTGAATTCGATTTCCGTACCTTCGTTCGCCGCCAACGGAATGGGCGGCAAGTCGGAGGAATCATCACCCGACACGTGGTACCCTGCGCGGAAGGAATCGACGTCCCACTCCAACAGCTTCGTCGTCGGCCAGCCGTGGATCGTCCAAAACGACTGAGTATAAATCCAATCCGCCTCGTCCGCCTCGTCCGTCCCGAATAGGGCGACGGGAACGCGGTCTTCCACCGGCACGGCGGCGCAAGACGTTTCCGGAATGGCATACGATAAACCGTACTGGACACGCGGCAGCGTGGAAACGCGCGCCATGGCCCATTGATCCGTACTCACGTCCTGCCCCAGCAGCAGCAGGTATCCTCCGAGCACGTCCACGCTTCCTTTCTGCGCATCCCGGATGGGCATGGTGATGGTATCCGTGACATCCAGCGTGTCCGCGTCCATGCGGTATAAGATCTCAAAGGGCGACTGGTTCGTATGGACGTATAAAAACCCTTGGTTCCAATCCGGAGAGATTCCCATCGGCACCCATGATTCCTGGTCGGCGAACACATACGCGTCCAGGGAGGACAGGCCCGGAATACCCACGCTCCAAACGGAAGGACGGTGCACGAATTCCTCTTCTTCAACCAATCCCCCGATCACCAACCGGTCCTCCGCCGGATGAATCACCGCTTGGTGGGCCTGGTATAGATCCGGAACTTCCTCTGTGGCCGTCAGGGTGAACGCGTCCAAATCAACGCGCGCGACGTGACCGCTGTACGCAAGATAGGCCGCGTCTTCCTGTTCCGCGATGGCATAGGAGATGTCCACCCCAAGCGGCGCGATGACCAGCGCGTCCACCAACGCCAGGGAGGGCGAGGTAGCCATTTGGAGAAGAACCGTCCCGTCGTCGGCGCACGAGGTCCACGGAACGTCGAAACACGATCCCACGGCATACAAGGCATCGGTTGCGGCGTGATATGCCGGTGCGGAGACCCTATCAACCTCGTAATCCTCCCCGTTCGCAAAATACAAACTGTCCACGACGGAGAAAGTGGAGAGGTCGATCTTATGAATCCCCCTATGCAGGTCTTCCGTCACATACAGGAACCCGCCTGCCTCGTCCAGGGCCAATCCCGACGTCCAGGCCATGTTTTCCAACAAAAGCACATCGTCTATTTCAAACGAATCCACGTCGATGCGAATCACGATCGATACGCTGCCTACGGACTCACCCCACCCCTCAAGCGTGGCGTACGCGTACCGATCCGTGGCGTCCATGACCGTCGCGGTCACCTCATAAACGGCATCAAGCACGTTTCCTTCAAGCATGACCACTCCCGCAGTGGTGAAGACGTCGAAGGTGCCGGGGTTCGACGCGGCGACACGCAAACGTATATGGTTCCCAATCTCCGCGGCCGCCGCCGTATCTTGCGCGGCCAACGGTCCAGAGTCGGACGGATGGTCCGCGTAAAACCGGTACGCTTCCAGCTGGGCGCCGGGTTCGTCCACACCTAGGGAAGGCAGATCGTCGTCAATGATCTGCACGGTAAAAGCGAACTCCTCCAGCAACTCGTTAAAGCGCGGGTCATCGGACATGGTCCAATAACTCATGTAATCGTTCACGTCTCCTTGGGGAATCGTATTCTCCCACTCGTACAAGGTGATGAGTTGCGCCTCGTTCCAATTTTCGGGCGTGAACGTTAATTCCCACGGGTCCGGGTCGAACCAACCTTCAAACGACCACAGTTCGACGAACACGTCTTCCGCAGGCGCTTCGCTCAAGGTAACGGCTACCTGAATGGGATCGCCGCCTTCTACCAAGACCGTGCCATCCTGCGTTTCCGTAAAGACGACGGACGGAGGAGGGGGCGGTTCCGACGCAAAGCCGAAGCGACCGAAGCCGTTGAGCGTCCATAACGCATTGGACGATCCGGAGGCAAGATCCACCCCGTCCGGCCCCGCCTCGATGTTCGCAACCTTGCCGCTGCTTGTCCCAAAACCCAAGGGGATGAACCAATCGGCCAAGGCGCCCGTGGTGGCGGACCAGGCGACGGCGAAGGTGCCGGCGAGTTCCCCGCCACCGAACGGCATGCCCGTCACAACGGCGTAAAGCAAACCGTCGTATTCCGTCAGTGCATACGCCCTGCCTCCGAAGTTGAACGCCCCGTCCGTGTAAACGGACGGATCCCTGAACGAAATGTCGTGTTGCCCAGCCGTCTGCGCGTCCAAGACCGTAATGCCATTGCTATCGGCAAGGTAAATACGATCCGGCCGAACGACGATGTCGTGCACTTCCGCAGACCAAGGCATATCCGACGGCACCCAATCCATGTCCAGCGAGCCATCTGCAAGCAGGCGGGCAATGCCGTTGCGCTCTTCGCTATCCACCTCCCAAAACCAACCGCCGACGTACAACCGCCCCTCCGCGTCATAGGCAAGGGCGCGAACGCCGCCACTCAGCGGAGCGGGTTGCGTGAGCGCAAGCGCGCCGGTTTCCGCGTTCACGGCAGCAAGATACGGAGCCGCCGGGTCGCTGTTGAATTCCTCGAAATCCCCACCGACGTACAGCGTTTCCCCGTCCGAGGAAAGCGCCAAGGCGTAGATATCGTCATCCGCTCCTTCCGCCGGCGTACGCGGCAGCACCGCACCCGTTTCCGCGTCTACCGCAAACAGACGGCCGACGGACGTCTCGTTTCCCTCATCTCCAATCTGCTCAAAACCCCCGCCCACCCAAAGCACGCCGGACGTTTCATCCAATGCCAACGCGTTGACCGTGCCCCAAATGGCGGGAGGGACAAATCCCTCGTCCAAGTCACCGTCCGGATCCAGACGCATGAGGCCGCGCTGCTCGCGCACGTCCAACAAGGTGTAGTCTCCGAAAATCATCACGTTTCCCTCTCCTGCGGCAAGCACCCCGAACGGCAGACCTGTATTCCCTTTGTTGGCCACCGGATCCCACTCCGCTATCTCTACGCTCTCGTCGTACGCAATGGATGCAAATCCATTGCGCCCTTCGGTGTCGAACGCGGAAAATGCGGAAAATGCACCGGCAATGTAAATGTAGTCGTCATCCGACGCGACGGACCAGACCTCGTCATTCACGCCCAGATTGAATTCTTCCACGAGATTAACCGACACGCCTTCAAAGAGGGCCAGATTGCTTTGCGGTGTCTCATCTACCTCGGTAAACGAACCACCGGCAATGAGAGCCTCCCCGCCGGCGATGAACGTCAACGCGTACACCGGACCGTCGGTGGCCGGCGCCCAGTTCGTCTCCTTACCGTCCGCGACGGCGACGGCGGCAAGATTGCCGCGCGGTTCGCCGTTTACCTCCGTAAACGAACCGCCCAGGTATACGACGTCATTCCGGATGGCCAGGGCGTTGACGGAAGAGCCTTCCACATCGGCAAACCATCCTTCGACGATCTCTCCCGCGGCGTCGAACTTGGCCAAGCGCTCGCGTACAACCCCCCCCGCCTCGCTGAACCACCCACCCACGTACATGGCGCCCGTGCCGTCAAAAACGACGGCTTCCACCATGTCGTTGAGCTGCGGATCCCATTCGCTGGGCGTTCCGTCCTCCGGATCCAAACAGACCAGGTAGGGCTGATCGCTTCCCGTCACGAACAGCTCCACGCCGCCGCCAAACACGCAAACGTCGCCGTTCGGGTGCAGCGCGAGCCGGGGCGTCTCCCACTGGAGGAAGTTGGGCACGTCAAAGACATTTTCGAATTCGGCCGTGAAATCCTCATCCACCGAACCATCCGCGAGGACGTGGGCCAACCCGACGCGCGGGCGGCCATCCATATGGTAAAACCGGCCGGCAACGTACCAACCCGTATCCCCGTCTGAAATAACCGACGTGATGGGTCCGTCCACGTTCGGCATGACCGTGACGAGCTCGGCCGTTTCCCCGTCCACCAGGGCGAAATACGGGGCATGGCGACCGATTTCCACAAAGGAGCCGGCCATGTACGTAAATCCGTCCGTGTCCGTGAGCGTTTCCGACACGCCACCGTCCACCCCCCACTGCGCATACGGCAACAGGACGGCTTCGTTCGGGTCCGGCGGGGCGGCGTGTGCCACAGGCACGGAGAACAACGGCGCGTACGGCGCGACGAGGGCCGCGCACAGCACCGAGGCAAGGAAGCGCGCTCCCGCGCGCCGGAACGGAATGAAGGGTTGGGTCATAAACAAGAGGAGATGAACAAGTCCTGGATATTGTATCACACATAAAAACGGCTTCCTCGCGGGGAAGCCGTTTTCGCAAGCGGCGCGTCCGTGCGCCGCGAAGCGGCCGCTAGGCGCCCGCCTCCTCCGCGCCTTCGTCCACCACGGTGGAGCTGGCCACGGAGTCGTTTTCCTTCTTGAAGCGCATAAGGCGCACGCCTTGGGTGGCGCGGCCCAGCACGGAGATGGACGACAACCCCGTGCGGATCACCTGGCCGGCTTCGGAAATCACCAGCAGGTCCCGGTCGTCCTTGGCGTTGATCATCGCCGCGTGCACGATGGGGCCGGTTTTCTTGGTCACGGCCGCCGTGAGAATACCGCTGCCGCCGCGGCCCTGCACCTTGTATTCCGTCACGTCCGTGCGCTTGCCGTAGCCGTTTTCCATCACCACCAGCAGCTGCAGCTGGCCCGCCTTCTTGGCCGAATCGGCCTCGATGATGTCCATGCCGACCACGTAATCCCCGGCCTTGAGCTTGATGCCGCGCACGCCGGCGGCCACGCGGCCCATCGGGCGGGCGTCCTCTTCCGAGAACCGGATGGACTGGCCCTGGGCGGTCACCAGCAGGACGTCGTCCTTGCCCGTGGTGGGCTTCACCCACGCCAGGTTGTCGCCGTCGTTGAGCTTCAGGGCGATCAGCCCGTTCTTGCGGACGTTTTCAAACTGGTCCAGGGCCGTTTTCTTCACCGTGCCCTTGGTGGTGACCATCAGGAAGTACTTGGACGTTTCCAGGTCTTCCATGGACAGCGCCGCCGACACCGTTTCGCCGGGGCCGAGCTGCAGGAAGTTCACCAACGCCTGGCCCTTGGCCGTGCGGGAGGATTCCGGCACGTCGTAGGCCTTGAGCTGGAACACGCGCCCACGCGTGGTGAAGAACATCAGGTCCTTGTGTGTGGTGGTGCTGAAGAGCTGGTCCACCGTGTCTTCTTCCTTGGTGGTGAGGCCGGCCACGCCCTTGCCGCCGCGTTCCTGGCGGCGGAATGTCTCGGGCGGGAGGCGCTTGATGTACCCTTCGCGGGTGATCATCACGATGGTCTCGGTGTCCGGGATCACGTCTTCCATGGAGAATTCCTTCACGCCGTGGGCCACGATCTGCGTGCGGCGCGCGTCGCCGTACTGGTCTTTCATCGATTTTACTTCGTCGGCAATGACGCCCAACATGCGCTTTTCGGACTTCAAGATGGCCTCGAGTTCGCGGATCAGCTTCATTTTTTCTTCCAGTTCCTGTTCCACCTTCAGCCGTTCCAGGTTGGCCAGCTGTTGCAGGCGCATTTCCAAGATGGCCCCGGCCTGGATTTCAGACAGCTTGAAGCCGGACATCAGGTTGACGCGCGCTTCGTCCTTGTCCTTGGACTTCTTGATGGTGGCGATGACCTTGTCGATCTCCGCCATGGCGATCTTCAACCCTTCGAGCACGTGGGCACGTTCCTGCGCGCGCGTGAGGTCGAACTGCGTGCGGCGGCGCACCACTACGCGGCGGTGCTTCACGTATTCCTCCAGGATGGTCTTGAGGTTGAGGATGCGCGGCTGCAACCCGTCCACCAGGGCCAGCATGTTGTAGTGGAAGGTTTCCTGCAGCTGGGTGGTCTGGTACAGGCGGTTCAGGACGTTCTTGGGGTAGGCGTCCTTTTTCAATTCGATGACGATGCGCACGCCCTCCTGGGTGGATTCGTCGCGCAGGTCGCGGATGCCTTCGACCTTCTTGTCCCGCACGTTCTGGGCGATGCGCTCGAGCAAGGTGGCCTTATTCACCTGGTACGGGATTTCCGTGACGATGATGGCGAAGGCGCCTTTTTTGTCTTCCACGATTTCCGTTTTGGCGCGCACCACCACGCCGCCCTTGCCGGTAGCATAGGCCTGCTGGAGTTCCTTTTTGTCGTACACGATGGCGCCGGTCGGAAAATCGGGGCCTTTCACGAAATGGTGCAGGTCCTCGATGGAGGCGTCCGGATGTTCAATAAGGTGCAGCACGGCGTCGCACACCTCCGTGAGGTTGTGCGGCGGGATGTTGGACGCCATGCCCACGGCGATGCCCACCGTGCCGTTGAGCAGCAGGTTGGGCAGCTTGGCGGGCAGGACGTTCGGTTCCTTGTGCGTGCCGTCGAAGTTCGGGATGAAATCGACCGTGTCCTTTTCGATGTCGGCCATGAGTTCCTCTGCCGCGCGTTCGAGCTTGGATTCGGTGTAGCGGTAGGCGGCGGCCGAGTCGCCATCGAGCGAGCCGAAGTTCCCCTGCCCTTTCACGAGCGGGTAGCGCAGGGAGAAGTCCTGGGCCATGCGGACCAGCGAGTCGTAGACCGCGCTGTCGCCGTGCGGGTGGTATTTGCCCAGCACGTCGCCGACCACGGTGGCGCATTTCTTGAATTTCGCGCCGGCGCGCAGGCCGGTCTGCCACATGGAATACAAAATGCGGCGGTGCACCGGCTTGAGCCCGTCGCGGATGTCGGGCAAGGCGCGGCCGACGATCACGGACATGGCGTAGTCGAGGTAGGAAGTCTGCATTTCCTCGACGATGTTGCGCGGTTCCACCTGGCCGACATTCGATTCCGGCGCGTCAAGTTCAGGAGAAGATTTGGGCATAGGGGACTAGAGTTGCGGTTCCTCTGCGGCCGGTTCCGTTGTTTCGAGTGCTTCTTCCGCCGGCGTTTCCACGTCGGCGTCTTCCTCATCCTTTGCTCCTTCAATCAGGCGGCGGGCGGCGTCCGCCACGGCCGCTTCGGCGCGCTGGCGGGCCAGGGCCTGGGAAACGGCGCCGCGCAGGAGATCCGCCGGCGAGGGCGGAGGCGGCGTCAACGTCGGCACGGGTGCTTCCGGCACGGACGCGCGCATTTCGGCGAATTGGTCGGCCGTACCGCGGAATTCCTCCACCGTCCCGGAAACGGCCAGGCGCAAGTGCGTACCTACCGTGAAAAACCACCCCGCACCCACCACGGCCACCGTCAACCCCACGCCCCCCGCATAGGCGAGGCGCTGGCGCCAGGGCATCGACGAACGAACGTGGTGCACGCGGCCGTTTTTCACGGACATACGATTGCGCTAATCCCGGTTCAAAACCACGACTTTCATGTCTTCCTGCGGCAAGTCTTTCTTGAGGATCTTGAATTTGGTCAGGGCCTCCGACGGAGCCACGCCCACGGCCTTGAAAAAGGCCGAGGCGTCGGCGAAGGATTCCTTCAAGCCGTCCGCGGCCAGCATGACGGGAACGGCCACGCGCGGTTCCACCTGGGCCACGACCTCGGCGGCCTGTTCCGGGGAAAGCACGCGTCCGCCGCCGGCGGGCACCAACAGGACGTCCACCTTGGCGAAGTGTTCCAACTCGGCCGGGGAGAGCGGGCGGTCCAAGGCGCCCAAGTGGGCGATGACCATGTCTTCGGCCTCCACGCGGTACACGGTGTGCGGCCCGGCCTTGGTGGGCGCGGCGATGCCGTAGACGAACACGCCTTTGGCTTCGAATTCACCGGGGCCTTTCACTAAAAACGGCGCGCCGTCCACGGAGCCGAGCGCCCCGGCGTCGGGACCCTCGTGCGTGGACAAGGCGAGCTGGGCCGTGAGCGAACGCGGGCGCAGGCCCGTGCCCGCTTCGTACGGGTCGATGACGACGGTGACGTCCCCCTGGGGGGTCTTCGCGACGATTTCAACGCAGGAAAGTCCGTGCCAGATAATGGTCATAACGGGAAGAAGAACGCCGGAATAGTACCACGCCCCGGCACCCCCGAACAAGGCGGCAGGTCAAGGGGAAACCGAACGAAAAAAGAGGGGGCGGATCCCCTCTTTTACCGCACGTGCAACGGGTGGAACAGGCGCTTGAGCTTGGCGACGATGCGCGGGGCCAAGAGCGGATGCGAGGCGCGGTCGTAAAAGCGCAGCCAGACGGCGTAGCGGAACGAGGTCAGCCAGCCGAAGAACGCGACCGTAGCGAAGGCGCCCGCGACGGTGGCCAAAGCGGTGACGAAGGCCGCACCGGCCGCCCAGGTTCCCGCGCCCAGGGCCGCCCAGGCGAAGACGAACGGCACGGCAAGCACGCCCAGACCCACCAGGAAGGCCGCACACGCCACGAGCGACGCACCGAAGGAAACGAACGCCGTTTCAAACGCCGCCAGCCAGTGGACGCGGAAGAACCGCGCCGAGGCAGTCAACGCGGAGAACACGTCCGTTTTTTTGCCGCGCACCAGCCGCGCGGCGGCCAGCATCACCACGGTGCGGACAGCCAAGGACAACGGCACGTACAGCAACAATGCCAGGCAGGCGGCGAAGGTTTCCAACACGCCCGGCCGCAGCAAATACAGCACCACCGGCAACAGGGCCAGCAGGAACAACAGCGCCTGGAATACACGGGACAGGACGTTCAGCACGCCCAACTCCCACGCGTGCGGCCAGCCCGCCTGCAACGCCTCATGCAGGGAGATTGGTTTCTTGGCGGAGAGGCCGGCGAACAGCGCGCCTTGGAAGGCCAAGGACAGCACCACGGCGGCCACGGCAATGGCCGTGCCGAGCGCCACCCACAGCTTGGCGAACGCGGGGTTTTCCTGGCAGGCCAGCGCGATGGCCGCCCCCGCCCCGGCCAGCCAATTCCCCGGCTCCGCCAACAACGCCTGGCTCCAAAACCCGGCCTGACGCCCCAACCCGCCCAAACTGCCGAGCAACGGTTCCACCACCGCGCCGGAAAGCAGAATGCCGGCCAGAAAACCAAACGCCCACAGCGGTTTGCGCTGCCGGGCGAGCGTCCATGCCTCGGCCAGGATGCGGCGGTGAAAACCGGTGGGCGTTTGTAGCTTCATATCCTCCAATAGAAGCGGCTAGATTTTCGACGGCTTCGGGCCCAGCAGGGCTTCGAAGGCGTCCTTCTCAATCGTTTCCTTCTCGCGCAGTTCCGCGACGACGCGGTCCAGCTTCTCCTTTTCTTGCGTGAGTATACCACGGGCGGTTTGCAGCGCGCCACGGACCAGGCGGTCAATTTCGGCGTCGATGCGTTCCGCCGTCTTTTCGGAATAGTTGCGCTGCTCATGGATTTCGCGACCGAGGAAGATCATTTCCTCCGACTCACCGAAGGCGCGCGGCCCCAACTCGTCGCTCATGCCGTAGCGCACGACCATGTCGCGGGCCAGGCGCGCCACCTGCTTGAGGTCGCTGGACGCGCCCGTGCTGATGTCGCCGAAGGTTTCCAACTCCGCGGCGTAGCCGCCGAGCATCACAGCCAGGTCGTCAACGAACTCGGCGCGGGTGTGGTAGCGGCGGTCTTCGGACGGCAGCTTGAGCGTGTACCCGCCGGCCGTGCCGCGCGAAACGATGGACACCTTGTGCACCGGGTCGGCGTGGGGCAGCAGGTGCGCCACCAGGGCGTGGCCCGCCTCGTGGTAGGCGGTTTTGTTCTTTTCTTCCGGCGACATGACCATGCTGCGGCGTTCGGGGCCGAGCATGACTTTTTCCACAGATTCCAGCACGTCTTCCTGCGTGACGGTTTTGGCGTTGCGGTGCGCGGCGCGGATGGCCGCCTCGTTGAGCAGGTTGGACAGATCGGCGCCCGAGAACCCCACCGTGCGCTCCGCGATGCGGCGGATGTTGACGTCGGCTTCCAGCGGCTTGTTGGCCGCGTGGATTTTCAGGATTTCCTCGCGCTCGTTGATGTCGGGCAGGTCGATCACCACGCGGCGGTCGAAGCGGCCGGGGCGCAGAAGCGCCGGGTCCAGCACGTCGGGCCGGTTGGTGGCGGCGATGACGATCACGCCGAGCGTCGGGTCGAAGCCGTCCATTTCCACCAGGATCTGGTTGAGGGTCTGTTCGCGCTCGTCATGGCTGCCGCCGAGCCCCGCGCCGCGCTGGCGGCCCACGGCGTCGATTTCATCGATGAAGATGATGCACGGCGCGCTCTTCTTGGCCTTGGCGAAGAGGTCGCGTACGCGGGCGGCGCCCACGCCGACGAACATTTCCACGAACTCGGAACCGCTGATGTGGAAGAACGGCACGCCCGCCTCCCCCGCCACGGCGCGGGCCAACAGCGTTTTGCCCGTACCCGGGCGGCCCATCAGCAGCACACCCTTGGGCAGCTTTGCCCCCAGGTCGGCGAATTTCTTCGGCGCCCGCAGGAATTCCACCACCTCCTGCAACTCCGCCTTGGATTCGCGCGCGCCCGCCACGTCCTTGAACGTGACCTTTTGCTTGTCGCCGGACACCTCGCGCGCGTTCGACTGGCCGAACTGCATGGCCCGGCCGTTGGCGCCCTGCATCTGCCGCAGCATGAACCAGAACACGACGCCCAAAATCAGCAGGGGGATCAACGTGGGCAGGATCACGCCCATGAAGAACGCGCCGCCGCTGACGTCCTTCACGCGGATGTCCGCCGTGCGCAACTGCTCGGCCGTGACGCCGTAATCCGTGAGCAAGGAGGACAAGGATTCGCCGGCTTCCTTGCGGCTGACGGACTTCGTGCCGTCCACTTGCTCGATGCGGACGGTGTTGCCGTCCACTTCAACAGACTGGACCTGGCCTTCCTGCACGCGTTCGGCCAACGCACCGAGGGAAATTTCCTCGGGCTTGGTGCCGCGCAGGGTGTAGCCGGAAAAAAGCGCGCCCAGCACCAGCAGGGACACGAGGAAGAGCGTGATGTTTTTGGAAAGGGGTTTCATAGGGGAAATACCCGGCCATCTTGCGGGAAAACGAAGAAAAAAGCCAGCCCGAGGGGGCTGGCTTTTTTGCGGCGCTAGGCGCCCGCTTCCGTCGGCGCTTCGCCGGCGGCGTCGGCACCGTCGGCCTTCTCTTCCTTCTTGCCGCGGGCCTTGGTTTTTGCCGGGCTGCGCAGGGACAGGCCCAGGCGGTGCTCCGCCGGTTCGATGGAAATGACGCGGAACTTCATCGTGTCGCCGGCCTTGGCCAGCGTGTTGATGTCGGCCACCGGCTTGTCGGACAGCTCGGACACGTGGGCCAAGCCGTGGATTTCCGGGTCCAGTTCGACGAAGAAGCCGAACGGGTTGATCTTCAGGATCGTGCCTTCCACCAGGTCGCCGATCTTGTACTTCTCGCCCACGTCCTGCCACGGGTCGCGGATGAGCTTCTTCATCGAGAGGAAGATCTTGCTCCCTTCGATACCGATAATCTCGGCCTTCACCGTCTGGCCGATCTTGAGCAGGTCGCGCGGGTGGTCGATGCGCTGCCAGGCGATCTCGCTGATGTGCACCAGGCCTTCCAGCGCGTCGAACTTCACGAAGGCGCCGAAGTCCGCCAGCGCGGTGACTTCCCCTTCGATGGCGTCGCCGACCTTGTAGCGGGCGATGACGTTCTTCTGGCGTTCCTCCCAAACCGTCTTTTCGGAGACGATGAGCTTTTCGTCGTCTTCGTTCAGGTCGAGGATGCGGACGGACAGCGTCGCGCCCACCAAGCCCTTCAGCTTTTCCAGGATGCGGTTCTTGTCGCCGCCCGTAACGCGCGGGTAGTTGTCCGGCGCCAGCTGGGACACCGGCAGGAAGCCGCCCACATGGCCGATGCGGACGATGAGCCCGCCCTTGTTGGCCTCCGCGACCTTGGCTTCGATGACGTCGGCGGCGGTGAAGGCGCGGCGGATTTCTTCCCAGGCCTTCTGCTGGCCCGCGAAGCGGAACGACAGTTCCAGTTCGCCGTTTTCGTTTTCACGGTCGATGACCGTGGCTTCCACGTCGTCGCCGGCCTGCAGGTCGGCGTACACGGCGGATTCCGCGAACAATTCGCGGCCGCGCACCACGCCCGTGGTGATGCCGTCGATGTCCAGGCGGACTTCGCGGCGGGAGGCGGAGACCACCTTGCCCTTCACGACGTCGCCTTCCTTGGGGAAGACGCCGTAGGCGCCATCCGCGAGCAAGGCGTCCAACTGGCTGTTCTTTTGCTTGGCTTCGGCCATAAAAAATTCCCGAGAGGCGTCCGGCGTCCAAAAACGGACGGGAAAGCCCCTTCGGCTCTAAGAATAAAGAGGTGGCGGGAGTGTAGCCGGGATTGACGTTTTCGTCAAAAGGTGGGAGAAAGGGCAGTCCCGAAACAGGCGGAAACGCTTGGGATTCGGGCGGAAGGCCTGCCTGGGGCCTGCGCATGGGGCGCGGGTGAGAGGCAGGCCGAAATGGAGGAAGTCATGGCGAAGAAGAAGCAGAATGACGGGTTCGGCGGGCTGATCCGGGCGCTGGGCTGGCTGCTGGCCCTGGGCACGGAGATCAAGAAGCTCGCCACGGAGCTTGCCGTGCCCTTCGAGGCGTTCTACCGCCTCGGCACCGAGGAAGGCGCCGGTACCCTGCGCCGCATGGTGGAGTTGGCGAAGGACGAGTTCCTCGCCGTCCACCAGGCGGCCGCCCCCGACACCCGCCTCTGGCGCCCCGCCGCGGACGGCTCCGGGGCCATCGAGGTCAACCTCGACCACCCGCTGCGGCTCCCGTTCGGCGGGGCGCAGGTGGAGTGGCAGAAGCCCGGCCATACCGGCTGGGTGCGGGTCGAGAGGAAGGACGAGAAGCTCTTCCAGAACGGCCGAGAGGTCATCCTGCACCTGGAGCCCAGGCAGCGTGGTGGGTACGTGATCGGCCACGAGCTCCGCAAGGCGCTCGAGGGCAAACAGCACGTCCATCCGAACGTGCTGGACACCCTGGTCGAGAACCCTCACCTCTGGACCGAGGAGATAAAGCATGTGGGATGGCTCTTCTCCTGGGCCGTCGGGTACCGCGTTTCGGACGGCCACCTGTACGTCCGCCGCGTGTGCTGGAACGACGGTGCGCCTTGTTGGGACTACTACTGGCTCGGCGACGGCTTCAGCGGCCAGCACCCCACGCTCGTTCTCGCAAGTTAGGTCCTTGGGCCTTGGCCCTACTCGCGGAGGCCTCGCACATACGCGTGCGGGGCCTCTTTTTTGTTTCCGCCTTCCCCCTTCCCTCCCTTTCCCGTACACTGGCGGCAATCGACCGTGATTTTTATGGCCAACGGACTGGGCAGCATCGAAGACCTCATGAAGCCGGCCTCGGGCGGGGCAGGCGGCGCACTGGGCGGCAAGCCGGCGGGGAAATCCGCCGCTCCCGGCGCGACCACCACCGCGGAAACCTTCGAGGAAAAAATGAAGGACGTGCGCCTGAAGGAACTGGAAGTGGACGCGCAGCGCCAGGCGGCGTCCGCGGGCGTCCCCTACGTGAACCTCAAGGGCTTCCCCATCAGCCCCGAAGCCCTCACCCAGGTGCCGCGCGAGCGCGCCGAGGCCCTCAAGGCCGTGTGCTTTTTGTTCACCGGCCCCGAGGTGCGCGTGGCGGCCGTGAACCCCGGCGCCCCGGAAGTGCACGAACTCCTCTACCAACTCCAGGAACGCAACAAGGCCCGCGGCGGCGTGTACAAAATCTCGGAAGAAAGCCTGCGCGTGGCGTTCAAAATGTACGACGCCCTGCCCAAGGTCCGCACCATCACCAAGGGCGTGCGCGTCACGGACGAAGAACTCGGCAAATTCCAGTCCCAGCTCAAAACGTACGCGGACATCCAAACCGTCATCTCCGGAGCGTCGGTCACGGACATCATGACCGTAGTGATGGCCGCGTCGCTCCAGTTCAGCACCAGCGACGTCCACGTGGAGGCCGAGGAACACAAGGTCGTCATCCGCTTCCGCATCGACGGCGTGCTGCAGGACGTGGCCTCGGTGCCGCACGAAATGTGGAAACGCATCGTCGGGCGCATCAAGCTCATCAGCGGGCTCAAAATCAACATCACGGACCGCCCGCAGGACGGCCGCTTTACCATCTTCCTCAAAACCGGCGACACCGACGTCCGCGTGTCCACCATCCCCACCAACTGGTGCGAATCGGGGGTGATGCGTATTATCAAGCCCCCGGCCATCAACGTGGACTTCGCCCAGCTCGGGTTCCGCCCGCTGGCGCAGAAGAAACTGGAAAAGGAAATCAACAAGCCGCACGGCATGATCATCACCACGGGCCCCACCGGCTCGGGGAAAACCACCACGCTGTACGCCATCCTGCGCAAACTCAACACGCCGGACGTGAAGATCCTCACGCTGGAAGACCCGGTGGAATACAAGCTGGAAGGCATCAACCAGTCGCAGATCGACCACACGCGGCAGTACACCTTCGCCTCGGGGCTGCGGAGCATCCTGCGCCAGGACCCGGACGTGGTGATGGTGGGCGAAATCCGCGACCTGGAAACGGCCGAAACCGCCATCAACGCGGCGCTCACCGGCCACCTGATGCTCTCCACCCTGCACACGAATGATGCGGCGGGCGCGCTGCCGCGCTTCATCTCCATGGGCGTGAAACCGTTCCTGCTCTCCCCGGCCATGAACGCCATCATCGGCCAGCGGCTGGTGCGAAAAGTGTGCGCGGACTGCAAGGAACCCTTCCAGCTCGACGCCGAAACCGAGGCAACGGTGAAGCGCATCCTGGGCGACATCCCCGAGGCGTCCGGCGAAAAAATCGCCGACCTGGGCGCGGTGGCGTTCGTGCGCGGCAAGGGCTGCGACACGTGCAACGGGAGCGGATACAAGGGCCGCCTGGGCATCTACGAAATCCTGGTGATGGACGAAGCGGTGCGCGGGGCGCTGTCGGAATCCATCGACGAATATCAGGTGCGCCAGTTGGCCAAAACCCAGGGCATGACCACCATGACCCAGGACGGCCTGCTGAAAGCCGCGGACGGGCTCACGACGGTGGAAGAAGTCCTGCGCGTGGCAGGCGAGGGAGAATAAAAAGACCCCTCCGGAAATCGCTCCGGAGGGGTTCGTGCGTTGTAGGGGTTTCGAGAGGCGATTCTCCCACCGGGTCCTAGGACCCGGAGAGTTCGACGGCGCACCCAGCAGACGGACCGCCGCCGGGCTTGGAGTAGGTGGACACGGTATCGTACCCGCACCCACTGACCTCCACCGTCCCAAGGATCTGAGCGGTGGAAGCGTGACCGTAGCAGAGAAACAGACCGTCTGATCTGTTCCCCTGCAGGTAGACGGGAATCGACCCATCCGAGGATGGCGCCTCCGTCACGATGGTGACGGACTTACCCACGTCGGGGAACGGTTCCCCGTACGCGGGCTGCTCCTCCCAGGTCAGCATCTCCGCGGTGCGGAGATCGCTGTACGTCCGGGTCCCCGGCGCGGTGACCTTTATGGTCACCATGCAAGGCGAGGAGGGGTCGGCTTCTTCCTCCTCCGGGTCCGGATCGACAGGAACCGGATCCTCCTCGTTCTCGTCCGACTGCTCGTCCGGCTCCGTCGGCTCTGGCGCACAGCCACCCTCGACGAGGATGGTACCTTCGCCGCAGAAGAGCTCCTCGTCGTCTTCGTTCTCGACTGCGTCTTCGCCGGCGTCCGGCGCCTCCTCCGAATCGACCGGGTCTTCCTTGTCCGACTCGTCATCGGGGGCGGGATCCATCTCTGCGGGGGCGCAGCCGCCCTCGACAGGGACGGTACCCTCACCACAGAAGAGACCATCTTCGTCCTCGTCCTCCTCCGTGGGAGGGGCGAGGACGCAGACGCGGCGACCCGAGGCGTCCCGTGTTTCCACCGTGCCGGGCAGGCACTGGTGCGGGGACATGGGCGTTTGCCCACCGTCCGCCGACTCCTCCTCGACCCCGACGGGGATGCACTCCCCCGTTGCCGCACGGACCTCATCCGTGCCGCAGGTGGGAAATTCCCCGCCATCGTTCTGGTCGGCGTTCGGCAGGCAAACGAACTGCCCGTCGAACTCCGCCGAGATGAACTCCTCCGGACAGGCGTTCGCCTGTCCGCTGAGGTCGAGGTCCTCGAGGCCGCACGCGGCCCCGAGGAACATCATGGCGGCCAGTGCCGCCGCAAAGAACTTCTCCATGGCCTGCTCCTCGTCCGCTATCGCGCGGACAGGCGTGGCGCACAGAGCGCCGTGGGTTATTTTCCCGCCTTTTTTGGCAGGAAACTCAGCAAAAACTGAGGAGGAAATATACCCCATTTTTGCAGTTTTGTCAAGGGAGAATGGACAAAAACACCCGCACAGACGGGTGTTTTTCAGCATTTCTTATTCCTTCAACATTCCTCTTTGGTCGCAAGCCGCTCGGCCAAGAGCAGATAGGCCCGCTTCGCCGTTTCTTCCACGGCTTGCCGATACGCCTCGGATGCCGGGTCCGGCACAGCACCGACGTGCAAATCCGCCCGGCCCCCGCGCCGACCCATGCCCAGGGTGACCACCGCCGGCCGCGCCTCCGCCTGCGCCGCCAGTTCAATCCACGCCTTTACGTTGTGGCACACGTCCAACGGCGTCCCGGCTGCAGCGTACCATCTCAGGCAATCGGCATCTTCCTCCGCCACACCCGCGAACAGGCGCAGCGTGTCCAACACGTCCCGTGCGAACGCCGCCTCCGGCCGCGCCGGATCGCCCGCGTATCCCTGCCGCACGGCTTCCACTGCCAACGGAAACGGCACGTATCCCGTGCCGGGTTGGACATACCGGCAAGACGCCTCCTGTACGCAGGCTTCGCCGGGCGTGCCGAACGCATCGCAGACGCGCGAACGGCTGGTTGGTTTTCGTGCGAGCGCCGTCTCCCCCATATGGCGCCATGATATCACGAAACCGCGATGCGCCGCAGGTCGTCGCCTTCGCCTTCGAAGCGCACGCGCACGACGTTTCGGGCGCCGAGATACTCCCCCGCCATCGACGGCCACTCGGCCACCACCACAGCGTCCGGCCGGTCCAGCCATTCGTCCAACCCCACTTCCAGCGCCTCCTCCGGCTTGGCGAAGCGATAGAAATCGGCGTGGACGAAGTGCCGCACCTCCGCGCGGTCGGCGGGGTGCACGTTCATCACGGCGAAGGTGGGGCTGCGCACCGGCTCCCGCACGCCGAAAGCCTCGGCCAACCCTTGGGCGAAGGTGGTCTTCCCCGCTCCCAGCCCGCCTTCAAGCAACACCAACGTGCCGCCGGGAATGCCCGCGGCCGCCTCGGCGGCGATACGCCGCGTATCTTCGGACGAATGGGAAACGTATTCCATAGGGTGTTGCGGGAGGGCGTCAGGGGCGTGCGGCCAGCCGCATATTTGGGTCGGCCACGAGGGACATCGGGTCGTCGAACCGGCCCGCTTGGGCGCGGAAATACCCCGCCGCGGCGATCATGGCCGCGTTGTCGGTGGTGTGTTCCGGGGACGGCGCGTGGAAGGTCGCTTCCGGAAACGCGCGCGCCACTTCCGCCCGCAGGGTTTCGCGCAACAACGCGTTCGCCGCCACCCCGCCGGAAAGCAAGACGGACGCGGGCCGAACCTGCCGCGCGGCAGCCATTGTTTTGGCAACCAACACGTCCACCACGGCCTGCTGGAACGACGCGCATAGGTCCGGCAGCGGCGTGTCGGGGTGTGCCGCCAAATGCACCGCCACGGCCGTCTTCAACCCGGAAAAACTGAAATCGAAATCCCCGCTGTCGATCATGGGGCGCGGAAACGCGATGGCGTCCGCCCGCCCTTCCAACGCCAGCCGGGAAATCTGCGGCCCGCCCGGATACGGCAACCCCACGCGCTTGGCGACCTTGTCGAAGGCCTCCCCGGCGGCGTCGTCGCGCGTCATGCCCAGCAGCGCGTAGTCGCCGTGCCCGCGCATCAAGACCAGTTCCGTATGCCCGCCGGACACCAACAAGGCCAGGGCGGGAAACCGCGACGCCTCTCCCTCCTCGCCTGCTCCGTCGAACCACGTGCTGTACAGGTGGCCCTCCAAGTGGTTGGCGCCCACCAGCGGCTTGTTCCACATCCACGCCAACGTTTTACCGAGTTCCACGCCCACGCGCAGGGCGGCCACCAAGCCCGGCCCCGCCGTAACGGCAATCACGTCGATTCCCGCGCCGTCGCGCGGCACGCCCGCCTCTTCCAACAACGGAAAAATAACGTCCACATGCCGCCGGGCGGCCACTTCGGGCACCACCCCGCCGAAGGCCTTGTGCAGGTCGATTTGCGAGGAAATCACGCTCCGTTCCACGCGAAGCCGGTCCCCCGTTCCTTCCACGAGGGCGATGGCGGTTTCATCACAGCTGGATTCGATGCCGAGGACGCGCATAAACGCTCCCAGGGTACCCGGCACACCACCGCGACGCAACCGTTGACGAAACGCGCGGAACACCCTATTATGCCCGCACCTTTTGCGGCTCCATCGTCTAACGGTTAGGACACCGCCCTTTCAAGGCGGTAATACGGGTTCGATTCCCGTTGGAGTCACCAACAAAACCCTCCGGTTCGCCGGGGGGTTTGTTGTCGTAAAAGAAAAAACCGCCCGGCGCGTTCCCGAACGGGAGCGCGGCGGACGGTGAGAGAGCCGCGTCCACGAAGGACGCGGGTTAGCGGCGGGGAGCGGGCGGGTGCCGGAAGTCGATCTTGGTCATGCGACCGCCGGGCAGGCGATGCATTGCCTGGAACAGCGGCAGAACCCGTTCCGACACCTTCACCTCCGGCAACAAGACACGCGCGCCCCTCACCACCAGAACGGTGACCGGCGCGTCCGGCTCCACCGGGCCACTGCGGAAGAAAATGTTCACGGACGGAACGTCCGGCATTCGGAACTGCTGCATGAGCCATTCCCGGTCGTCAGGCGGCAGGAAGTCCAGCGGATCCATTCCGTACACAAGCTCGGTCGGAACCTCCCTCGGACCCCACGTCTCCACCAAACAGCGGTGCTTCTCGTCGAAGGGCATGCGGCGCCAATCAACGAACGACGGAACCGGCGCGGGGGCGCCCCAGCCCAGCTTGCGATTGAACGGTGCGATTTTCTGGAAGAGCGAGCGCAACGGGTTCTCCTGCGTTCTTCCGTCACGACATTGTGAGCGGAATGACCAAGATACCCGTTTTGCGGCGGTACGTCAAGATGCCGCGCCAGTGGAGGCCGCACGCGTGAAGGTGTACAATGGCCGTGTCCTTATGACGGCGTTTCTCTACGTCTCCCTCGCCTTGTTCGCGGTTTGGGCCGTGCTGTTTCTGTGTTGGCGGCCCGCCCGGCGCGAACAGGTCATTATGAGCCTGGTCGGCCTGGCGCTCGCTCCCGCCATCTTGTTTTTGGCGGGCAACGGCGGGCAGGGCGTGAGCGCGGTCATCGGCGTGGAAGACGCGGTGTTCGCCTTTTCGTTCTTCGGCGTTGCGGCGGTGTGCTACGAGGTGCTTTTCGGCCGGCATTTCGCCGTTCCGCGCGGGGCGCGGGGCACGCCTGCACGGTCGGCCGTCGCGTGGGGCGTCCGCCTGCTCTTGGCCGTCAGCGCGTGGGTCGCCGCATCCGTCGCCCTGCAATTCGCCTTTGAAATCAGCATCGTGCGCGCCATGGCGGCCGCGGCCCTGCTGGTCGGCGTCTACGTGGTGGCGGACCGCAAGGACCTGCTTGGGAACGCGTTGGCCTCCGGCTTCTTCATGGCCGGACTCGTCTTCCTCTGCGAACAATTGTTCTTCCTCCGCCTGTATCCCGCGGAAGCGGCCCTGCGCGCCGGCACGGGCTTCATCGCCGGGGTTTCCACGGACACCTTGCTGTGGGCGGCCGTGGCCGGCTTCGCCGTCGGCCCGCTGTACGAATACGTCCGCTCCTTGAAAGCCAACCGTTAACCCTATGCCCCTCCTCCAAAACGACCAATCCTATTTCACCGCGCTGGAGGGCGACCAGTGGCTGGCAGACGCCGAAGGCCAGCTGAGCGTGGACGTGCTGGAAACCGACCGGCACGTGGTGGTACGCACGGCCGTCGCGGGCGTCAAAGGCGACGACTTGGACGTCAGCGTCACCCAAGACACCGTGACCATCCGCGGCGAACGCCGCTGCCCGGACAACCCCTGGTTGCGCCACGCCCAGGCGCACGCCCAGGAATGCCACTGGGGGCGGTTTTCCCGCTCCGTCGTGCTTCCCTGCCACATCCGCCCCGACGAAACGGACGCGGTCTTGAAAGACGGCGTGTTAACCGTCACCATGCCGAAAGCCCGCACCGGCAACCGCATTACCATCATCGACGAATCGGAGCTCTAACCGCGCGCTCCCCGTTCCTATGTCCGAAGCGAACCTCCTGCACGTCCCGCCCGCCCGCCGCCCGTTGTCGCCGTTCACCATTATCGCCGTGGTGGCGGTGTTTTTATTGGTCGGGGGAGCGGTAGCCGTCGGCGCCTGGACCAACACCTACGACGACCGCATGGCGCCCAACGTGTGGATTGGTTCCGTGCCCGTGGGCGGCCTGACGGAAGACGCCGCCCGCCTCTTGGTGCAAAAACGCGCGGACGAACTGCTGGACCGCGGCCTGCGCGTTTCGTTGAACGGCGCGGACGCCTTGATGCCGCTGGACGCCCTGGTGGGAGATGACCTGGTAGAAGACGCCCACCTGGACGTCGATGCGGCCGTGGAAACGGCCTTCGCCATCGGCCATGACCGCAATGCCGTCCGGTCCGCCCTGGCGTTGGTCGCTTCCCTGCGTGGCCGCCAAACCGTGTCCGTTCCCGTCCAGCTGCGGGAAGAAGCCCTGCGCCGGAGCGTAACGGCCCTGTTTCCGGATGCGGAACGACCGGTGGGAGAAGCCCGGTTCGCCTTCCGCCGCGCTGCGGCAGGGTGGACGGTCGACGTTCTGAACGGCGAGACGGGACGGGCCGTGGACTGGACCTCTTTCCTGCGGGACGCGGAAGACCGCCTCGGCACGCTCTCGTTGGAAACGGTGCCGCTGCGCCTGCGCGAATCGCACCCGGCGGTGGACCGCGAACAGGCCGAACGGGCCAAACCCCTGGCGTTGGAAGCGCTGGCACAGGCCCCGTACGCCTTCGTCCATGGCGAAGGGGCGGCCGAACGGACGCTCTCCATAGACGATCGCCTGCTCGCCAACGTCCTTCTTCCGGCCTCCGACGGCGGACTGGCGCTCGACCCGGCACCAATCACCACCGCCCTTTCCACCTTCGCCCGCCCGTTTGAAACCGAACCGCATGACGCCGTCTTCCGCATGGAAGGCCAGCGCGTGGTGGAATTCGTCCCGAGCCGCGACGGCAAAAAGGCCGACACCGATGCCGCGCTGATCGCGCTCGCGTCCGTGGTGGAACGCGCCGGCGAACTCCTGCCGGAAGAAAAACGCCTGTCTCTTCCCCTCATCACCGTCGCCCCCGCCGTTTCCACCGCGCAATCCAACGAACTCGGCATCGCCGAACCGCTCGGCACCGGCTACTCCAGTTACCACGGCAGCCCGGTGAACCGCGTCCGCAACATCCGCAACGGCGTGGAATTGCTCGACGGTCTGCTCATCGCTCCCGGCGCCACCTTCTCCGCCGTCGAAGCCCTGCGCCCCTTCACCCTCGACAACGGCTACGTGCCGGAACTCGTCATCAAGGGCGACAAAATCGAACCGGAACTGGGCGGCGGCTTGTGCCAGATCGGCAGCACCATGTTCCGCATGGCCATGAACACCGGCCTGCCCATCGCCGAACGCCGCAACCACTCGCTGGTCGTCTCGTACTACAACGACCCGGCCAACGGCAACCCGGGAACGGACGCCACGCTGTACGAACCGGCCCCCGACTTCAAGTTCGTGAACGACACCGGCCATCACCTGCTGTTCCGGGCCGAAATGAACGAAAGCGAACAGGCCCTGTACTTCACCTTGTGGGGCACGTCCGACGGCCGCGAAGGTTCCTACACGCCGCCGGTCGTCCACCGTTGGATTCCCGCCGGACCGACCCGCAACGTTCCCTCGGCGGACATTCCCGTGGGCAGCCCGCCGAAATGCCAGAACGCCTATCAGGGCGCGGATGCGTCTTTCGTCTACACCATCGTCCGCGCGGACGGCACGGAGGAAGCGCGCACGTTCACCTCGCACTACCGCGCGCTGCCGCGCATCTGCCTGGTGCCCATCGAAGAAGAACCCGCAGAGGAGGAAGAGGCCGCGGAAGAAGAAAACGTCGAACCGGTTGCCGACATGGAACCCGCCGCGTGAACGCAAAAACGAACGGTACAAGCCGTTCGTTTTCGTTTCGTGCAAGACGCGCGTCCGGTTATCCACACCGCGCGCTTGCGCCCCCGCGCCAACCGGGTATGATCGGAAGCGATGAGACGCGCGGAAAAGAAAAAACCGTCGCGGAGCGTGAACTGCAGGCAAGAAATTTCAGGCGTGGTGCGTTCGAGTCCGAAGACCAGAAACGCCCGCGTTATGAAATCCCATGCTTGTCGTGCCTGCAGGTCATGACCCGTGACGGGCTTCGTGTTCCCCGGGTCGTCCCGTGGAACTCTGAAAGGTAATCCGGCAGGGCGTTTCTGTCAAGCGCTCCCACTGCCGGAAAATGAAAAAACCGCCTGTTTGGGCGGTTTTTTGCGTTTTTACGCGGCCGAGGCGATCACGTCGTCGATCAGGCCGTACTTCTTGGCGTCGGGCGCTTCCATGAAATTGTCGCGTTCCGTGTCCTGCTGGATGGTCTTGAGCGGCTGACCGGTGTGCTTGGCCAGGATGCCGTTCAGATTGTCCTTGAGCTTCAGAATGCGCTCCGCGTGGATCTTGATGTCCGTGGCCTGGCCTTCGAACCCGCCGAGCGGCTGGTGGATCATGATCTCCGCGTTCGGCAGGGCGAAGCGCTTGCCCGCGGCGCCCCCGGCGAGCAGCACCGCGCCCATGCTGGCCGCCATGCCCACGCAGATGGTGGAGACGTCCGGCTTCACGTACTGCATGGCGTCGTAGATGGCCATGCCGGCGGTTACGCTGCCGCCCGGCGAGTTCACGTACAGCTTGATGTCCTTGGTTTTGTCCTGGCTTTCGAGGAACAGCAGCTGCGCCACCACGAGGTTGGCCACGGTGTCGTCGATGCCGGTGCCGAGGAAGATGATGCGGTCCTTCAGCAGACGCGAGTAGATATCGTACGCGCGCTCGCCTTGGTGGGTCTTTTCAATGACGGTGGGAATGAGGATGGACATAGGTGGGACAATATTCACGAAGCTAATTTATCCGCTTTTGGACTTCTGGGGAAGCAGTGCGGTCGTGCCCAGCCGCTCCGCGATCTTCCCTAAAATGCTTTCGACTTCTTCCGGCGTGCGCAAGGTGGCGGGTTGCAGGGTGAACCCGGCCGCCTTCACGTGCCCTCCCCCGCCGAAATGCCGGGCGACGGCCGCCACGTCGTGCTTCATGGAACGCAGGCTCGCCTTCACGCCGCCGCGCGGGTCCTCCCGCAGCACTACGACGGTATGGGCGTCCACCACCAGCTGGAGGAAGTTCGAGAGGCCGTCCGCTTCGTCGTCCGTCACGCCGTGGGCCGCCAAGTCGGCGCGGGTCAGCGAAGTGGCCACGAAGCCCGACGGGTGCAGGGCCAAGCGTTCCAAGGCGGCGCCCCAGGCCCGCAGCAGCGGAACGGACCGGTTGCGGAACAGGGCGCGGATCACATCCCGGATGCGCGCGCCGCGGCGCAGCAGGTCCGAGGCGGCCTGGAACGCGCGCTCGTCCGTGCCGGAGTTGGAAAAGGCCGTGGTGTCGAAACACAGGCCGGCCAGCAAGCATACCGATGCCTCGCGGCCCGGCTCCACGCCGTTTTCCGCGAACAGCCGATGCACAACCTCCGCCGTGGCGGGCGAGCCGACCACCACCAGGTTCACGTCGCCGTAGCGGGCGTTGGTGGCGTGGTGGTCCACGTTCACCAAGGTGGGGCGGGCGGGCATGCGCGCCAGCAGGCCGCGGACGTACGCGGCGTCGGAGCAGTCGAAACTCACCACCAGGTCCACGTCCGGGTCGTCGAACACGGCCAGGTCCGTGGTGCAGCGCTCCACGTGCGGCAGGAAACGGTACTGCGCCGGCACCTCGGTTTTCACGTACACCCAGGTTTCCTTGCCCAGGCGCTTCAAATAGTCGAGTACGGCCAGGGAGGACCCCAGGCTGTCGCCGTCGATGCGCTCGTCCGAAACCAACAGCGGCTTTTTGGCGGCCAACAGCAGGTCGTGGACATGACGGGCGACGGTGGTTTCCATAACGGGAATGGGCCAGCATACGGCCGCACAGCCGCGCGGTCAAGGTGGCAAGGGCGTTTTTTCTTCCCCCGGCCCGTGCTATCCTTTCCCCAATCTTCACCGGGTCCGTCCCGAGACCACGCCCCTCCTCCCCTATGCACCTCGTCCGCCTCGACGTCCAGGGTTTCAAGACCTTCGCCAAGAAAACGTCCCTGCAATTCCTGCCGCCGCAGGGCGCCGTGAAGCCGCTCACCGCCATCGTGGGCCCCAACGGCTCCGGCAAGTCCAACATCGCCGACGCCATCCGCTGGGCGCTGGGCGAACAGTCGCTCAAAGCCCTCCGCGGGAAGAAAACCGAGGACATCATCTTTTCGGGTTCCGAAGGACGCGGGCGGGCGGGCTTCGCCGAAGTCACGCTCACCTTCGACAACCGGGACCGCGCCATGCCGGTGGAGTTCGACGAGGTCGCCGTCACCCGCCGCGTGTACCGCGACGGCGAGGGCGAGTACCTGTTGAACGGTGCCGCCGCGCGCCTGGCGGACATCCAGCTGCTGCTCGCCCAGGCGAACGTGGGCCAGCGTTCGTATTCCGTGGTCGGCCAAGGCATGGTGGACCACATCCTCGTCGCCTCCCCCGAGGAACGCAAGGCGTTCTTTGACGACGCCACCGGTGTGCGCCCGTTCCAAATCAAGCGGCACGAGGCCATGCTCAAACTCAAACGCACCTACGAGAACCTGGCCGAAGTGCGCATGCTGCTTTCCGAAATCGAGCCGCGGATGCGCTCGCTCAAGCGCCAGGTGAACCGCCTGGAGGAACGCGCCGAGGTGGAACGCGCCCTGCGTGAGGCCGAACGCGGCTATTACGGCACGCTCTGGTGGAAACTGGCGGACGAACTGGCGGGCGTGGGCACCCGCCGCGCGGCGGCCGACGCGGAGGTCACAACGGCCCGCGAAGGCATGCAGGCCCTGGAAACGCGCGTGGCCGAAATGGAAAAGGAGGAAATCGGCCGCGAGGTGGAAGACGCCGGGTTGTCCGCCCTGCAGGCCAAGTACCGCACGGCGCAGAAAGAACGGTCCAAGGTCCGCGACGAACAATACGAAATCCAAAAGCAGATCGAACTGAGCAAGGTTCGCGCGCAAAGCACCTGGGCCCCGCTGCCGCTCACCAAGATCATCGAGGAACTGGGCGCGCTGCAGAAGGAACTGGGGGAAATCAAAAACCTGGACGCGTTGGACGCGCTCAAGGCCCGCATCGACGAGGCGTTCAACCGCACGTCCACCCTGGTGCGCCGCCTGCAGCGCCCCGCCCCGGAGGACGCCAAGCCCGACCCCAAGCTCCTGGACGAACTGGCGCGGGTGGAGGCCGAAAAGATCCGCGCGGACGCCGTCGTGGCGGACTTGGAAAAACAATTGGAAACGTACGCCGTGGCGGAAAAGAAAACGCGCACGGAACTGTTTGAACTGCAGCACCAGCTGCGCGACCGCCAGCGCGCCCTGCACCTGGCCGAAAACCGCCGCAACGCCGTCCAAATCGACGTCGCGCGGCTCGAAGAACGCCGGCGCAACCTGCAACGCGAAATGGACGAACAGCTGAAGGAAGCGGCCGCGGGCGTGCGCGCCGAGCGCGTCGCCGCCTTCGTGAACACCGACGCCGTCTATGCCGACGTCCAGCGCCTGCGCTACAAACTCGAATTGATCGGCGGCATCGACCCGGAAACGGTGAAGGAGTACGAGGAAACCAAGGCCCGTTTCGAATTCCTCGACGGCCAGGTGGCCGACTTGAACGACGCCGCCGCGTCCACGGAGAAAATCCTCGATGAACTGGACGAGGACATCAAAGCCCAGTCCGAAACGGCCTTCCACGACATCAACCGCGAGTTCCAACGGTTCTTCAAAGTGCTCTTCGGCGGCGGCACCTGCAACCTGGTGCGCCTCACACGGGACGACCTGGCCCCCGACGAAAACGAACCGGCGGGCGCCCAAACCGTGGCGGAGGAAGAACGCCACCACGAGGAAGACGCCGTCTCCGACCTGGTGAAGGATAAGATCCGCGCCCGCGAGGACCGCGTAGTAGGCATCGACATCCAGGCCACGCCGCCCGGCAAGCGGCTCAAGGCCCTGAACCTGCTCTCCGGCGGGGAGCGCGCGCTCACCTCCATCGCCCTGGTGGCCGCCATCATGGCCGTGAACCCGGCGCCGTTCGTGGTGCTGGACGAAGTCGACGCCGCGCTGGACGAAGCCAACACCTACCGCTTCGCCGCCATCCTGCAGGAGCTGGCCAAACTCACCCAGTTCGTCGTCATCACCCACAACCGCGCCACCATGGAAAAGGCCGACCTGCTCTACGGCGTCACCATGGGCGACGAAGGCATTTCCAACCTCCTGTCGGTGAAACTGGAAGAGTTGGGCGAGGGAGGCGCTCGTCGATAGGGCAAACTGTTTTCTTTTCGGCAGCCAAAAAGAAAAAACGGGGGGGGACCCCGTTTACGTAGAGAAGGTGCGGACGAATTCACGGGCCGCCCGCGCCGCCTTGCGCTTGCAGGACAGGGCCGTACAGCAACGGATGTTTGCCGTGGCATTCCCGCGCGCGGCCGCCGCTTCCAGCGTCGCCTTCTGATCGCAGTACAAACAGTTCGGCTTCTGCCATTCCTGCTTCGGCACGAACGTAACCTTGGTCTGCCGGTCCTTCTTCACACGCGCTGCCATGGACCAAACCTCCTCGCCCGCCGGAATTGGCGGGACGGCCAAACCTAGCGGTTTTTCTCCCGCATGTCAATGGACGAATGGACCGCGGCCCGCACCCTTCTTTCTTGACATATAGCCCTCTTTCCCCTATATTTTCCGCACCGTCAACTTGACTCACCGGCGGGCCATGGCGTTCACGCAGCGCCTACAGCCCCTGCCAGCACCGCTATGAATTCCATCCGTCTCACGCGCGTCGGCCGCAAGAACGCCCCGTCGTTCCGCGTCGTCGTCACGCCGAAGCACAAAGACCCGTGGGGCAAGGCCCTCGAAATCGTGGGCACGTACAACCCCCGCATGCAGCCGCCGCAGATCAACCTGAAGGCCGACCGCATCAAGCACTGGCTCAGCCAGGGTGCGGAAGCCTCGGACACGGTCTGGAACCTGCTCGTGGACGCCAAAATCGTGGACGGCAAGAAGCGCACGGCTTCTTCCCTCACCAAGAAGCGTTCCGCCAAACTCGCCGAGAAAAAGGCGAAGGACGAGCCGGCCGCGTAGAACTAAAAACGGCCGCCCAAACGGGTGGTCGTTTTATGTTGCCGGTTTATGCCGGTGTGCCCGCCGCCACTCATCGATCTTCTTGTGGTTACCGGACAACAGCACCTCCGGCACCACCCAGCCCTTATAGTCCTCCGGCTTGGTGTACTGCGGATATTCCAGCCACCCTTCGGGTCCGTGGCTTTCCTCCGTCAGGGATTCACGTGCGCCGAGCACGCCCGGCACGTGGCGCGCGATGGCGTCCGTCATCACCAAAGCGGGCAGTTCCCCACCCGTCAGCACGTAATTACCAATGGAAAACGTCTCATCGACGATCTGTTCGCGCACGCGTTCGTCGATGCCTTCGTAACGGCCGCAAAGAAAAATGATCTGGTCGTACGCCGCCAGGCGCGTAGCATCCGCCTGGGTAAACGGCTTGCCCGACGCCGCTGTCATGACCACACGGACCTTTTTCTTCCCTTTGAGGCGCACGGCCTTCACGGCCCGGTCGAACGGTTCCACTTTCATCACCATCCCCGCGCCGCCGCCGTACGGTGTGTCGTCCGTGGTGCGGTGCTTGTCGGTGGCCCACTCCCGCAGGTCATGCGCGCGGATTTCAATGCGCCCGTCCTGCTGTGCCCGGCCCAAAATGGACGCCGAAGCATAGCCCGTAATCATTTCCGGGAAGATCGTGAGGATGTCGAAGCGGCGGGGTTTGATGCGCGGCATACGAAAAGGATACGCCGAAGCGTATCCTTTTTCCACGTGTTCGTCGAGGTCGGACGGCCTAAATGGCCAGGTCGTCCACGGACTGCACGGGGGTCTCGGCAGCGGGACCGTCAAAGCCGGCGTCGTTGCCGCCACCGAACCCGGGATCGGCATCGCGGAAGCGGCGCGCGCCCTCCGGTTCGTAAATCTTGAGGTTCACGCGGGCGTTGTTCTTCGCCCCCACGATCTTGAGCAACGTGCGGACGGAACGGGCGGTCTGGCCCTGGCGGCCGATGACGTACCCCATGTCCTCCTGGTTGATAAAGAGGGTGATGAGCACGCCCCGTTCGTCCACGATGCGCTCCGTACGGACGTCGTCGGGATGGTTGACGATATTGCGAATGATGTATTCCACGAACTCCTGGTCATGCTCCTTGACTGCCATATGGGACTGGACGCGGTTAAACGGTTTGTGAAACGGCGGGCCGCGGGCCGAAACGGCCGGCACAAAAGACCCGACTGGAGGTACAGTGTAACAAACGGCCGGGAAAGGAGCAAAACGCCGTTGACACGCCCGCGCGCGTCGGGCGACGGCCGTCTGGAACGCATGAACCGGTTCCCCCTTGCGCATGGACACCGAGGAAGGATTGCGGGCTTTTTTCTTTAACGTTCCTCAAAAAACTGAACTATCCACACCCTGGGGATAGATTGGGCCCAACCCCTCTTGACAGGCATACGAACCGCGGGTATTATGCCGCCACCAGTTTGAAGCGTTGATCCTGTTTTTTAACGGGTCGCGCCTTGGACGGGCACCAGCTCGTTCACAACCGAGACCACGTCATACAGATCATCTTCTGTGTGATTGCAACGTTTATTCCAGGAACAACAGACAGAGCTTCGGGCTTCGGCTCGAAGTATTTATCTGAGAGTTTGATCCTGGCTCAGGATAAATGCTGGCGGCGTGTCTAAGGCATGCAAGTCGAACGATCCGTTTGAGATTACATCAAAGGACGGAAAGTGGCAGACGGGAGCGTAACACATTGGTAACCTACCTCGAAGTCGCGAACAACCTTGGGAAACCAGGGCTAATACGCGATATTGTCCCAACGGTAAGCGTTGGGATGAAAGCTCCGGCGCTTCGAGAGGGGCCTATGCCCTATCAGCTAGTTGGTGAGGTAATGGCCCACCAAGGCTTTGACGGGTAGGGGACGTGAGAGCGTGATCCCCCTCACTGGGACTGAGACACTGCCCAGACACCTACGGGTGGCTGCAGTCGAGAATCTTCCTCAATGGGCGAAAGCCTGAAGGAGCGACGCCGCGTGCGGGATGAAGGCCTTCGGGTCGTAAACCGCTTTTATCGGGGACGAACAAATGACGGTACCCGATGAATAAGAGGTTGCTAACTCTGTGCCAGCAGCAGCGGTAATACAGAGACCTCGAGCATTATCCGGAATTATTGGGCGTAAAGGGTCCGCAGGTGGCTTGGTAAGTCATGCGTCAAATCTTCGGGCTCAACCCGGAGGCTGCGTGTGATACTGCTAAGCTAGAGGCCGGGAGAGGTGCACGGAATTACTGGTGTAGCGGTAAAATGCGTTAATATCAGTAAGAACACCAAAGGCGAAGGCAGTGCACTGGAACGGTCCTGACACTCAGGGACGAAAGCGTGGGGAGCGAAAGGGATTAGATACCCCTGTAGTCCACGCCCTAAACGATGAGTGCTAGATTTTGGGAGTATCGACCCTCCCAGAGTCGGCTAACCAAGCTAACGCGTTAAGCACTCCGCCTGGGAAGTACGGCCGCAAGGCTAAAACTCAAAGGAATAGACGGGGACCCGCACAAGCGGT
>CAZCMI010000005.1:0-36584 GCA_964499955.1 uncultured Gammaproteobacteria bacterium | reverse complement strand
TGCGCGGCTGGGACGCGCGGGACACCCGCGTGGTGGTGTCGGACCGGATGATCAAGTTCCACGCCAACGACCGGCGGGAGGCGTTCCGCGACCGATTCCAGGAATTGATCACGACCTATGGCGGTTGATCGGCATCGCGTGGCAGAGGCGTTGCTTGCGGCGGCCGTGTTTTTGTTGCCGTGGCAGACGCGGTGGATCTTCGCCCAACCTGCGTTGGCGGGTGCCTCGGGCAGCGGAACATGGGAATACGGCGTGCTGGGATTGTATGCGGTGGAAGTGTTGATCCTGGTTGCGGTCGTGGCGTTCGGATGGAAACGAATTGCGGCCCCGTTGCAGGCCGTGCGCGCTCCACTTGCCGTCTTAGGCGGCTTGTTGTTGGTATCGGCGATGGTTGGGGCGGCTCCGGCCGTATCGTTCCTGTTTCTTCTGCATGCGGCAGTCGCCGTCGTGCTGGGGTTGTGCGTCGCCGCTTCGGCGCAGCGCGAACGGTTGGTGGTTGCATTTATGATCGGTCTGTTACCGGCCGCCGCTCTTGGATGGTGGCAGACGCTCATGGGCGGAAATCCGCCGTCCACCTTGTTGGGCTTGGCCGCGCGGGCGGCGGAAACGCCCGGCGACGCCGTGGTGGAAACCGGCGCGCGCCTGTTGCGCGCATACGGCCCCTTCCCACATCCGAATATGTTCGGAGCTTATTTGCTTGCCGGTATTTTGGCAGCCGGATGGTTGGGTGTGCGTATGCAACGTGGCTGGCGGGCCGTGGGGAATAGCGCGCTCGCTGTCGTCTTCGGTGCAACGCTTGTGATTACCTTTTCCCGCTCGGCCTTGCTCGGCTTTGCCGCAGCGGCTCTTTTTGCAGCCGCCTTTGCTCTGCGTGATCCTGCGCTGCGAAGGAATCGGGCCTGGCCCGCCGCTGTCGGCGGACTGCTCGCTGCTGCGTTGGTCTTCCACGCTCCTCTGCTTTCCCGCGCCGATACGTCGTCCCGTTTGGAAACGACGTCCGTTGCCGAACGCGGTGCGCAGTATCAAGAATTCACCGCCACCTTCGCCCACGCGCCCTTATTTGGAACGGGGCCGGGAGCGTACACGGCCGCGTTGGCCCAAGCGTTCCCCGATCGTCCAACCTACGCGTACCAACCCGTTCATAACGCACTGTTGCTGCTCCTGACGGAAATCGGTTTGGCCGGTCTCGCCGCCTTGGCGTGGGTGGGGAAGCACGCGGTCGCTGTTTTGCGTGCAAGCGGCGCATTCATGATTTCCCGCCGCGCCGTTTGGATCGCCCTTGCGGCCTTCATCCCGCCCGCCCTTTTCGACCATTATCTGTGGAGTTCCTGGGCCGGGCTGGCGCTTACCGCCGTCATCATCGCCCTCGTCTATCCCCGTCGAAATCCCGTTTCTTGACAGGCCCCGCGCTTGGGGTAAAACTAATGCCGCTGGCAGTCGCCCGCTTTGAGTGCTAAACGCGGGCCGGCTGTCGAATCTCATTTCTTTTTCTTCTCTCTTTTATGGCACTGCGTCCCGTTTCGGACCACTTGGTGGTCAAACCGATCACGGAGGAGAAACTGGCCTCCGGCATCATCATTCCCGACACGGCGGGGAAGGAACGCCCCGAGCGCGGCGAAGTCGTCGCCGTGGGCCCCGGCCGCTGGCTGGAGAACGGCGTCCGCTCGCCCATGGACGTGAAGCCGGGCGACACGGTCGTCTTCAAGAAGTACGCCCCGGACGAAGTGAAGATCAACGACGAAAAAATCCTCGTCATCCGCATGGAAGACGTGATGGCCGTGATTGAGTAACCTGAACGTCCCTCCCTATGGCCAAGCAAATCACCTTCAACGAAGAGGCCCGCGCGGCGCTCAAACGCGGCGTGGACAAGCTCGCCAACGCCGTGAAAGTCACCCTCGGCCCCAAGGGCCGCAACGTGATTTTGGACCGCGGCTACGGCGCCCCCGTCGTCACCAAGGACGGCGTGACGGTCGCCAAGGACATCGAACTGGAAGACAAGTTCGAGAACATGGGCGCCGAACTGGTGAAGGAAGTCGCGTCCAAAACCAACGACGTCGCCGGCGACGGCACCACCACGGCCACCGTGCTGGCCCAGGCCCTCATCCAGGAAGGGCTGCGCAACGTGACGGCCGGCACCAACCCGCAGGCCATCCGCCGCGGCATTGAAAAGGGCGTCGAAGCGGTGGTGAAGGAACTCACCGCCAACATCGCCAAGCCCACCAAGGGCGACGAAATCGCCAAGGTCGCCTCCATTTCCGCCAACGACGCCGACATCGGCGCCATGATCGCCAAGGCGATGGAAAAGGTCGGCGAAAGCGGCGTGATCACCGTGGAAGAAGGCCAGTCCTTCGGCGTGGAAGTGGACGTGGTCGAAGGCATGCAGTTCGACCGCGGCTATGCCTCCCCGTACATGGTGACCAACCAGGAGCGCATGGAAGCCGAGTTCCGCGACGCGTACGTCCTCATCACGGACCGCAAGATTTCCTCCGTGCAGGACATCCTGCCGGTGCTGGAAAAGGTCGCGCAGGCCGGCCGCAAGGAACTGGTCATCATCTGCGAAGACGTGGACGGCGAAGCGCTCGCTACCCTCGTGTTGAACAAGCTGCGCGGCGCCTTCTCGACGCTCGCCGTGAAGGCCCCGGGCTTCGGCGACCGCCGCAAGGAGATGCTCCAGGACATCGCGGCGCTCACGGGCGGCAAGGTCATCACGGAAGACGTCGGGCTG
The DNA here is from genome assembly GCA_964499955.1 of uncultured Gammaproteobacteria bacterium. Taxonomy (GTDB): domain Bacteria; phylum Patescibacteriota; class Patescibacteriia; order UBA9934; family GWF2-40-263; genus JAJYIV01. The sequence continues at coordinate 33,859 of CAZCMI010000005.1, read as the reverse complement.
AAACTCGATGCTGCCGAGCTGACCGATTTGGGCCAGGCCCAGAAGATCGTCGCCACGAAGGACAACACGACCATCGTGGGCGGCCACGGCGACAAGAAAACCATCGAGGAACGCGTGGCCCTGCTGCGCGCCCAGATCAAGCAGACCGAATCCGATTACGAAAAGGAAAAGCTTAACGAGCGCGTGGCCAAGCTCGCGGGCGGCGTTGCGGTGATCAAGGTTGGCGCGGCCACGGAAACCGAAATGAAGGAAAAGAAGCACCGCATCGAAGACGCGGTGGCGGCCACCAAGGCGGCCGTGGAAGAAGGCATCGTCCCGGGCGGCGGCGTGGCCCTGCTGCGCGCGCTCCCGGCCCTGGCGAACGCCAAGGTGCACGGCGACGAACAGGTCGGCGTGGACATCCTGCGCCGCGCCCTGGAAGAACCGATGCGCATGATCGCCGCCAACGCGGGCAAGGACGGCTCCGTGGTGGTGGAACGCGTGAAGAACGAAACGGGCCCGTTCGGCTACAACGCCGCCACGGACGCGTACGAGGACCTGATCGCCGCGGGCGTCATCGACCCGGCGAAGGTAACGCGCACCGCGCTGCAGAATGCCGCGTCCATCGCCATCATGGTGCTGACGACGGAAGCCGCGGTCACGGACCTGCCGAAGAAGGACGAACCGGCCGCCCCCGCGGGCGGCGGCATGGGAGGCATGGGCGGGATGTACTAGGAACTCCTGATGCCCCGCAACGGGACGGCTTCGGCCGTCCCTTGTGCTTTTCCGCCCGGTTGCTATCCTTTCCGCATACTCTTACCCCTCTTCCTATGGACGAACAGACCCCGCAAAACGCCGCGTCGCAGCCGGAATCCACGCCTGCCACCACGTCGTCTACGTCCCACGGGCAGGGCGGCCATACCGGCGGCCACGGCGGCAAAAGCGACGCCGAGGAGCACAAGTGGTACGGCGTGATCTCGTACGTCTGGATCCTGTGCTTGATCCCGCTGTTCGCCGTCAAGAAAAGCCCATTCGCCCAGCACCACGCCAAGCAGGGCCTGGTCCTGTTGCTGACGAGCATCGTCGTGAACATTGCGTCCTGGTACCTGCCGTACATGCTGGCCTCGACCGTCAGCAGCCTGGGCGGCCTCGCCATCTTCATCCTCGCCGTCATGGGCATCATCAACGCCTGGCAGGGAAAGATGTGGGAGATGCCGGTCCTCGGCGACCTGGCCAAGAAACTGAAGTTCTAACGGAAAGACACCGGCCTTGCGGCTGGTGTTTTTTTCTGCCGTGCCGTACGCTGGCTCGCGTATGAAAGAACTCATTTCCCAAGTCGCCGAGCTCGGCGAGCGCGCCGCCCGCACCTGGCGGCTGCTTTGACCTGGACCGCGTCAAAACGGAAGTGAAGGCGCTGGAAGTCCAAATGGCCGACCCGGATTTCTGGCAGGACACGCGCAAGGCCAAGGCCGTGTCCAAGCACGCGGCCGACCTGCGCGCCGAGCTGGAGGCCTGGGACGCCCTGCAGGCCGAAATCCGCGATCTGCAATCGTACGCGGAGCTGGCCCAGGCGGAAGGGGACGAATCCGTGCATGACGACGTGGCGGCTCGCCGCAAGGACCTCGAAGCCCGCTTTTCCCGCATGGAATTCGCCACGCTGTTTTCGGGCCCGCACGACGCCGACAACGCCATCATGTCCCTGCACGCCGGTTCCGGCGGCACCGAGGCCAACGACTGGACGGCCATGCTGTCGCGCATGTACGGCCGGTTCGCGGAGGAAAAGGGCTGGCAGATCGAAATCCTGGACGAAAGCCGCGGCGAAGAGGGTGGCTTCAAGTCCCTGACCTTCCGCGTGGAAGGCCGCTACGCCTACGGCTATCTGAAATCCGAGGCGGGCGTGCACCGGCTCGTTCGCATTTCGCCGTTCGACGCCGAACAGATGCGCCACACTACCTTCGCTTTGGTGGAAGTCATCCCGGAATTCGCCGAATTGGAGGAAATGGACATCGACCCGAAGGACCTGCGCATCGACACCTTCATGTCCGGCGGCAAGGGCGGGCAGAGCGTGAACACCACGTATTCGGCCGTCCGCATCGTGCATATTCCCACCGGCATCACGGTCCAATGCCAGAACGAACGCAGCCAGGCGCAGAACAAAGAGGTGGCCATGCGCGTGCTCAAAGCCCGTCTGCACCAGCGCCGCTTGGAAGAGCAGCAGAAGGAAAAGAACAAGCTCCGCGGCGAATACCACAGCGCGGAATGGGGCAACCAAATCCGCTCGTACGTGCTGCACCCGTACAAAATGGTCAAGGACCACCGCACCGGCCACGAAACCGCCCAGGCGCAGGACGTGTTGGACGGCGCGCTCGAGCCCTTCATGGAGGCGTATCTGCGCCACGAACTCGGCCAAAGCGACCGCTTCGCCAAGGCAAACGAGGAATAACGGGGAAGGGCGGCGTATGCGCGAACGGACCCACGTGGTTTTCCTGGATTGGGACGGCACCCTGTGCACCGGCCGGTTTTGGGGGTCGTTGCGCACAGGGGCGGAGGCCGAACGCGAAACGTATGAAATCGTGCAGCGGTTGTTGTTCGGGGAAGAAAAAGAACGGGTTCGCGCGTGGATGCGCGGCACGCTGTCGTCCGAGGACGTGTGCGATTGGCTCGCCCCACAGGTGCCGATCGGCCGCGAGGCGTTGTGGCGGGCCTTGGCGGCGGATTGCGCGGCGATGCCGTTTGACCCGGCCTTGCGCCTGCGCGCGGAACGTTTGCGTGAAGTGGCATACGTCGTGCTGGCGACGGGGAACATGGACTGTTTCACCCGGTTCACCGTACCCGCCCTGGGTCTGGACGCCTCGTTCGACCGCATTCTAAACACCGCCGACCTGGGCTATTTGAAGACGGAACGCGACGGGGAGATGTTCCGCGCCTGCCTGGCGGACTATGGCGTGCCCATGAACCGCGCTATCCTGGTGGAAGACGCCTTGCACACCTGCGCGTCCTTCGAGAAATGGGGCGGCACGGCCTATCGCGTCTCCGGCCCCGAAGAAACCGCCCGCCGGTTGGATGAAATAACAGCCACCTTTCGTTCATAACGCCCGGCCTAAAACGCTCAACATATGGCATACAAGAAAGCCCTCGTGACCGGCGGAGCCGGGTTCATCGGTTCCCACGTGGCGGACGCGCTGCTCGCACGCGGCGTGGAGGTGTTGGTAGTAGACGACCTGTCCACTGGCAACAAGAAAAACGTCCCGGCTGGCGCGACGTTCTTGAAAAAATCCATCCTGCACCCGGCGTTCCCTCGTGCGGTGGCGAAATTCAAGCCGGAAGCCGTGTTCCACCTGGCCGCCCAGGCCAGCGTCCCCGTTTCCGTGGCCCGCCCGGCGGAGGACGCCGAAATCAACGTCGTCGGCACCATCCGCGTGGCGGAAGCGGCCCATGCGGCGGGCGCCCGCTGCCTGGTGTTCGCCAGTACCGGCGGGGCGTTGTATGCCGCCGGCACGCCCCCATTCGCCGAAACCCACGCGCCCCAGCCGCTTTCCCCGTATGGCATCGCCAAGCGTGCGGCGGAGGAATACCTGGCCTTTTTCACCCGGCACCATGGGCTGCCCTGCGCGTCCTTGCGGTATGCCAACGTGTACGGGCCGCGCCAGACGTCCGGCGGGGAAGGGGCCGTGGTGCCGTCGTTTGCGGACGCCATCCGTGCCGGCACGCCGGTGGTGGTGCATGGAACGGGCGAACAAACGCGCGATTTCATCCACGTGGACGACGTTGTGGCGGCGAACCTGGCCGCCGCGGACCAGCTGGCGACGGGCGCATTCCACATCGGCACGGGCAAGGAAACGTCCGTGAACACCCTGTTGGCGGCCGTGGAACGGGCGGTGGGAAAGAAAGCGGACCGCCGCGACGGCCCTTCGCGGGCCGGGGACGTGGACCGTTCCTGTTTGGACGTGGAAAAGGCCAAGCGGGAATTGGGTTGGGCGGCACGCGTGGCGCTGGAGGAAGGGTTGATGGCAATGTTTTTGTAGATTCCATGTTCCCCCGCGCCAAAAAATCGTACGGCCAGCATTTTCTTGCCGACCCCTCGGCCGTGGGAAAGATCGTGGCCGCGGCCAGCCTCGCCCCCGGCGAGACCGTGCTTGAAATCGGGCCGGGAACGGGGGTTTTAACCCACGGGTTGGTTGAAGCGGGCGCCAAGGTCGTGGCCGTGGAAGCCGATACCGATTTAGTTCCGGCCTTGCGGGAAACGTTCGGGGAGCGCATCGATTTGGTGGAAGGGGATATCCTGGGCCTGCGCCGGCAGGATTCAACGTTGGGCGGCCGCCTGCAGGACGGCACCTACGCCTTGGTGGCCAACATCCCGTACAACATCACGTCCGCCCTCGTGGAGGACTTTTTGCGCCGCGCCCCGCGCCCCTCCCGCATGGTGTTGATGGTGCAAAAGGAGGTGGCCGAACGCATGGCCGCCTCGCCGCCGCGCATGGGCCTGCTTTCCGTGGTCTGCCAGACGTACGCAGACGTCAAAAAGGTCCTGAACGTTCCGGCGGGGTCTTTCCGCCCCGCACCCAAAGTGGATTCCGCCGTCGTTTTGTTGCGTTTGCACGATCCGTCGGGCCACGCGTCAGCAGCGAACGACCCGGAAGCTGTCATCGCCCTGGCGAAAGCGGGCTTTTCCCGCCCGCGCAAGCAACTGCACGGCAATTTGGCCGCGGCAGGATACGGCACGTCGGAAGAAATCAAAGCCGCCTTGGAGAAAATGAGCTTGCGTCCCGACGCGCGCGCCGAAACCCTCTCCGCAACGCAGTGGGCGGACCTGCGCGGGCACGCGCGCGGGCGTTGACGCGCGCACAAACTTCATCGGACCCACCAGCCCGGGACCAACCGTCGCCCCGCCTTCCCGCGGGGCGGTTTGGTTTGCACGTTTATGGTATACTTGCCCCTAAGCGCATGTGGAAAACGTGCGATGTCTATGGCACCGGTCCGGTTCCCGAAACGTCCGAGCGGCCTGACGCCCGAGCAGAAGGTTGCTTCGGCGTTGTTGTTGTTTCTGGGCATCGGCGGACTCATCATCGGCTTCCTGTCCTTCGGCGCGAACCTCCGCCGGCCGTTTCAAGAGCAATTCGCCCGCGCCCCGCAGGGGTTCGAACTCGAATCCCAACGGGAAGCGCGCGAATTGGAAGCCATGAAACACCGGGACACCGACGGCGACGGCCTCACCGACTACGACGAAATCTACGTCTTCCGCACCAGCCCGTACCTCGCCGACACCGACGGCGACGGTCTCTCCGACTACGACGAAGTCTACGGCGGCACGGACCCGAATTGCCCGGCGGGAAGGGAATGCGGAATCGTCGTCACGGAACCGGCACCAATTACGTCCATTCCGGAACCGCCCCCGCCACCCGTGGAAATGGGAGGGTTCGTAGACGGATTGGGGTTTACCGGCATCGATGACGTCGTCCTGGCGCTGAAAAGCATGCCCGTCCAGGACATGAGGATCCTGTTGGTGGATTCCGGCATCCCTGAAGAGGAATTGAGCGCGATGACGGATGAACAGATACGCGTGCTTTTCACCGAAGCCGTGGATGCCGTTCTGGAAGAACAAGCGCTCCAATCCCCCATAGCCCCGAACCCCTAAGCGCGAGATATGTCCATGCATCAGGATTCCAACCGACCGACGTCTCCCGTGTGGCAGCGGGTGTTGGGCGCCGTCTGCGTGTCGGCCAGCGTCTTCGTTCCCGCGTTGCTTGTGCCGCGCCACGTCCACGCGCAGTCGGCGGAGGTGGTAACGGAAGCGGCGGCGGGGGCGGCTTCGGCCACGTGTACGGCCATGGCTCCGTGCCCTCCCGAAGGTATCCGCAAATATTTGAGCGCCATGTTTTCCGGCTTCATCCAGCCGGCATTTCAAGTCGCGCTGCTGCAAGGCGCCATGAACCTGGTGGATTACATCGGCAACCGTCTTGCGTACGAATCGGCCGTCTGGCTCGGTTCCGGCGGTGCGGGCCAAACGCCCCTCCTTTCCCGTGAAACGGCGGCGGACGCCTGGGGATCGTTCGGGATGGATGCCGCGGGGGAACTTTTGGGAAATTTGGACGATTCCCTGACGGCGGCCGGTATGCGGTTTAGCATCTGTCGGCCAACGAATCCGGGGATTTCCTTGTCGTTGGGTTTGAGTATCAACCAGGCGTACTCTCCTCGGCAGCCTCGTTGTGACCTGACGCAGGTCGGAGCCAATTGGCAGTCCTTTATTGCCAGCGTGCAGGAGGATCTGAACCCCACGCAAGTAGCCACCAAGGCGTTGGCCGGCATGATGAAGCCTGGCGTGAACGAACTGAGTTTCGCCACCACCTTCATGGTGTCGACGACGTCGGAAGTGGAACAACAGAAGCGCGTTGATTTCCTTCAGACGCTTATGAAGGCCGGTTTTGAAGACGAAAAGGACCCGGTAACAGGCGAGGTAAAGACGCCGGCGGCGGAAGTGCAGAACCGGTGGATGGACCTCGTTGTCGGCCAACCGAACCGGGAACAGGAACGCCGAAAGGCCATCATGACGGACCCGGATTGGGGGAAGGCGTTCCAAAGCGTCGGTTGGGGCATTCTCTCCACGTTTACGAACACGCTTTTGTCCACGGGCCTGAGTTCCGCGCGCGATTGGGCTTCCGCCATTCTTGAGCGGCAACCCCCGGGCGATTTGTCCAACCCCGTCGTCGGACCCGGATCCGACAGCCGTCAGGTTTTGGCGGACCGTTTGTCCACCATGACGTCCATCCAGCCGGTCAGCGTGAGTAATTACGACTTCCTTTCGGAATTCGTCGTCTGTCCGGCAGGAATCAGCATGGCGCGCGGGTTGAACCACTGCGTCATGGACGTGAACTTCTCCGCGGCGGTCATGCGGGCCAGCACCGGCCGTCCGCTTACCGTGCAGGAAGCCATCGACGAGGGGCTGTTGAACGGGAACCGCCCGCTCATTTCCTCGAACGACCGCGCGCGGAACCAAGACCCGTTCTGCTATACGTACGGGTATTGCTACGGCAACCTCGTAAAGATGCGCAAAGCGCGCATTATTCCGGTTGGGTGGGAAATGGCGGCCGAACGCAACACCGTCGACCAACCGGCGACATTGCAGGAAATCATCAATAATTTTGACAATTGCAACGCGGCGGGTCTCCCGGACGACCAGCACAAATGGTGCCGTCTGATTGACCCGAACTGGATTTTGAAGGCTCCCCAGACCCAATGCCGCGCGACCGTGAACGGGGAATTGCTGGCGAGCACTACGGGTGGCATGCGCGCGTCCGTGTGCGTAGATACGCCCAGCTGCGTGGCCCAGGATGAAAACGGCACGTGCATCGGCTTCGGTTATTGCGTTGCGGAAAAAAACGTCTGGAACTTCCAGGGGGATTCCTGCCCGGCGCAGTTCGCGTCCTGCTTGTCCTTCACCAACCAGCGGTCGAACGCGCAGGCCGCCTTCCTCCTGAACACGGTGGACTATACCGGCTGTACGGAAAGCAACGCCGGTTGCCGCTGGTATTCCACGGAACGCACGGTATCAGGTGACGGCACGTTGGGAGATTGGAGTGCGGCGGACGCATCACGCATCTATTTGAACGCCCAGGCCCAAACCTGTGGTTCCGGCGAGGCGGGATGCAGCCGATTGTACCGCGCCGCCAGCTTGCGGTTGAACATGGTGTACAACCCGGATTTTGAAACGGACGCGAATAACAACAACGTTCCGGACGGATGGGAAGGGAACATGGCGTGGGGAGCCAGCGCGTTTGCCGGTTCCCGGTCTGTCCGGCCGAATGCCGCTTCCACGGTTCGTCAAAACGACATCCAACTGACGCCGGGCGCCATGCACACGTTCAGCGTGTACGTTCGGGCTGCTTCTGCAGGCGTACCCTCGAACGCCAACGTCGCGCAGCTCCAACTCACCATCGACGGCCAGCCACCAGACCTGAGAGGTACCGTCACCATTGGGTGTTCGCCGATGTCGGGTGCCACGGACACGTTGGCAGTGGGTGGTTCCGGCATTACGGACCAGTCCTTCACGTTCCAGACCTGCGTGTTCGCCGTGCCGGGCGGCAGCGACGTCCGTGCGGACATTATCTTGGACCACCCAAGCCTCATCTACGACGCCGTGCAGTTGGAAATCGGCGAGTTCGCCACGCCGTTCATCAACACCGGCTACGACCGCACGCCCCAGGCCCAGGAAATCACGCACATCAAAATCGCCCCGGGGTATTTGAACTGCCGCGGGTTGCCCGATGACCCGCCGTCGTGCGCCCAGTACGCCCGTTCGTGTTTGGCGCAGGACGTCGGCTGCGCCCGCTACGCTCCCGTGGAAGGCGGCCCGTCCGTTCCCGCCACGGTCACGAGCGCGGACCGCTGCCCCGGCGAATGCGTGGGCTACGCCGCCTACAAGCAGGAAGGCACCAAGTACGACCTCGAACAATTCCCGGTGGCCTTCATCCCGACCACGGCCCAGGCCTGCCAGGCCCAGTTCGTGGGCTGCGACGCCTTCACCAACCTCAACACCGTGGCCTTGGGCGGGGAAGGGGTGGAACATTACGTGGACCTGCGCGCCTGCTCCACGCCCCAGTCGGCCGGCGACAACGACAAGACGTACTTCACCTGGGAAGGATCAGACCGCACCGGGTACCAGCTGCGCACCTGGCAGCTCTTGAGGACGAATCTCACCGCCTCAGACTACGCTAACGCCCCGTGCGTTGCGTGGAATATGGACAATTCCGGCACAGAGGCTGATCCGGTTCCCGCGTTGCGCTGTGCGGACACGCCGGCCATCGTGGCGGAACAAGCCATTGGCTGCAGCTCGAACGCGGATCTGCTGAGCAACCCCGACTGCCGCGAATTCTACGACGAAAACGGCGATATCCATTACCGCCTCTATTCGGAAACCGTCACCATCAGCGCCCAGTGCACGCCGTACCGCAAGACCAATTCCGACCAGGCGAACTGCCAAGGGACGGGCGGTTTGTGGATCGGCGCGGGCGAATGCCGGTACCTGGGGTTGGGATCCGAAAGCCCCCAGTGTCCGGCCGCCGCCAACGGCTGCCGCGCCTACACGGGCGGCAGCGGGCGCAACTTCCGCACCATCGCGGAGGAGAATTTCGAGAACAATGCCAGCGTGCCCCCGCAGAGCGATTGGTTCGGTGGGGCGTCCGTCGCCATCAGCAGCGAATCCTTGGCCACGGGCGGCCATTCGCTGCGTTTGACCACCCCCGTGGGCACTGCGGCGAACAGCGGCTTCTACGGCGAACTGCCCGACGAGTTGGTCGGCGGCGCCCGCACGTACACGTTTGAGTTCTGGGCCAAGGGGTCCGGCCAGGTTCAGATCGCCTTCATCAGCGCTGATGGTTGGTCTGTGGCCAACTTGGTGAACCCGGGCGGACCAGACAACGACAGCCAAAACCTGGCGCTCACGGACGAATGGCGCCCGTACACGCTCGGGCCGTTGGACGCCTCCAACCTTACGTGGTTCGACGAAAACGTGCGCCTGCGCGTCCTCGGCGTGCAAGCCGGCGAGTTCTACTTCGACAACGTGGCTTTGCGCGCGGCGGAAGGCATTCTGACGTTGGTGAAGGACTCGTGGACCACGCCGCTCTCCTGCGACCAGGGGCCGGGTCCGGACGGCACGCCGGGCACGGGTGCCGCGGCGCCCCAATACTACCTGGGCTGCCAAGCGTACAACGACCAAGCGGGCGCCACGCACAACATCTACCAATTCACCCGCCTGTGTCCGGAGGGCGCGGTGGGCTGCCAGGTCTTCTACCACACGCAGAATTCCCAACCCGCCACAGCCAAGATCCACCAGCTGCGGTGCCAGACCGCAGACGGACAGGCGGCGACGTCGCGCACGGATTGCGCACCCGACGGCGGATTCGGCACGTTGTGCACGATTCAGGCCGGGAAGAGTTACTGCTTGTTCGACTATGACGGCGGCAGCGTGCCGGCCGGTCCCTTTGGCGACACGTTCACCATCGTGGAAGGCCCGGAAACCCAAATCGTCGGCAACGACCGCGCCGTCTACGTGGTGGACGACGGTTCCGGTACCTGCAACGAAGCGAGCGTGGGCTGCCAAGAAGTGGGCCTGCCCGTCTTCAACCCGGACCGCACGGCGGTGACCTCCTACCAATCCACCTACCTGATGAACCGGCCGGACGACTACCGGCGCGAGGACGGCACGCCGGGCATCCTGTGTTCCGACGAAGCCCTGTTCTGCGAGGCGTGGAACACGCCCCAGGACGGCACGTATTACTTCAAAGACCCGGGGGACCAGCTGTGTGAGTTCCGTACCGACGTTCGGTTGAACAACACCACGTACAGCGGTTGGTTCCGCAAAGGCACCACGCCCCCGGAACCATGCGCGGCCAACAACCTGATCGGCGGCCAACAGTACGGCATTTGGCGGAACGGAGACGCCCAATACGGCGGCTGGGTCGGCGCGTGCGAAGCCCGCTATAACCGCTGCACGGAATTCGTGGACCCGACGGACACGACCGCCACAACAACGTACGGAACGGCATACGCGTACGTTGCCAATAACCGCCTCGGCCAGGCGCCGGCCTCAACCACCGACGCTTGCAACGGCCGGGTCAGCCAACGCGGCGGGTGCGTCTTGTTCAACAATACGAACATGCTGGACCTGCCGTATTCCGCGGCGCCGAGCTATTTGGCTTCCGCGCATGCGGACGTCTTGTACGGCGAGCAGGCGAACGCCCTGCGCGACCCCATCAGCTGTTCCACGGCCACGTCCGGACAGGTCACGGACACGAACGGGAACCAGGTCAACCTGTGCGCCATGCGCTGCGCGTACGACGTCGGCGTCGGCCGCGACCTGCAGACCGGCATTCGCGTGGAGGGACCCAACGGTTTCGAATTGGTCGGCGCGTGTTTGACGAGCCGGGATTGCCCCACGCTGGAAACCACCACCGGCCGCCGCGTGGAAGGAACATGCGTGGACGTGCGGTCGGAATATGGCGCGCAGTTCGGCGGCGCCAACGCGTCGTACTTCCACCAGAACGACACGAATACCGTCCTGAGCGTCGTGCGCGACCGCCAGTGCGCCGAATGGCTGGGGTGCCAATCATCGTATTCCGTCTGGGACGAACGGACGGGCAAGTATGAGCCGGTGTGCGAACAGCTCCGCCTGTACCGCGACATCCACAACGGCACGAACATTAACCCGGCGTTGGAAATCTCCCGGGAACCGCTGTCGCTGGAAGCGTACGCCTCCCGGAATATTTCCTGGTACGGATTGGAGTACTCGGGGTATTCCATTCCCAACCAGTCGCCCGTTCCGGCCATCCAGCAGGTGAACGTGCATCCGGACCGCTGGTGCGTACACACTACGCAGGGGACGGTTGAACGGGACGGCAACGGACTGGAGCGCACGTGCGGCACGACGGCGGATTGCGGGTCGGGCTACCAGTGTGACACCGTCACGCCGGAATACCGCGCGGCCGTCGTTGCCGGTTCGTGTGAACAAGGCGCGGTTGGATTCGGCGGCTCCTGCTTCGTGGGCGTCTGCCGGGATTCGGGCAACCGCTGCGCGGTGGACAATGACTGCGCGGGCGCCACCGATTTGTGTCTGATCGGGTTTTGTCAGGAAATTTCGGGCCAGTTGTGCACGGACAACAACGATTGTGCCGGGACAAATGTATGCGACACGCGCCGCGGGCGCTGCGTGGATACGTTAAACCCAACCATTCGGTGCAGCACGGACGCTTCTTGCAGTGGAAACCAACGCTGTATCCACCAGGCGGGCGTGCAGGCGGGCGCGTGCGTGAACAACTTGTGCCTCGTGGATTTCCGCGACCAAAACGCCGACGGCCAGTTGGACGTCTTTGCCCGTCAGCAAGCCCAAGAGGTGGCGTGCCGCGGGTATCCGGATGCTTTTGCTCCTTTCCCGAGCCAGGTGGTGAGCGAATGGGACTGGCAGTCGGTGCGGTCGCAGGATGTCACCAATCTTCTGAACGTCCTTGCCCGCCCCTTCACCTATCGGCGCGGGTTCGAGCAGGCAAACGTGTGCGCACCCAAATGGGATCCGCAAAGTGGCAGGTACGTCGCCAACAACGACTGTATGTGCGAGTACACCCGCGTTGAATACGGCAACGGCATGACCGTGCGTCATTTCTCGCCAGGACAGGTTGGGGAGGATGGGCAGGAGGAAAAGGATAACATTCGTGGTATCTGCACAGGCGGATCAAATGACGGAGTGATGTGTACGACGAATACGGATTGTGCTGGCGGAACGTGTTCCTTGCAGACAGGTATTCAAGAAAAAATCGGTTGGGAAGGATACTGCTTGGAATACGACACCTCCATTTCCTTGTACGGCGGCAACACGGAACGCCCGTGTTTGACCTGGTTGCCGATTGACAGTGTAAAGGGAGCTACGGACCTGTACGGTAAGGACATCCAGGCGGGGTTCCACAACGGCCGGGATAACTACTATTGCACGGAGACGGACGTATACGTTGATCTTGGGACGAATATTTGGGATACGAGAAACAGCGGCGTGAGTACGGGAAATGCGCTAGATGTCTCGTGTCTTTACTCTGATCTTCTGCCGAGCTTCAGCACGATGCCTTCAGGCTTTAATCATGCCCAGTCGGATCCAATACAGCCCGCTGTAGATCGGTGGCCAACTGCGAATGAAATTAAAGACATAGGATGTCCAAACGGATATTTTGCCGTAATAACACAGGCTGGTGCATTGGCACCGGACCTCCGTCCTAGTGCAACGAGTCTTGGTGGGCGGCACTGGGCTTTGTGTGCCGTTTTGGAAGATTACACGGACGGAAGACGAGATGACGGGAATTCCGGCCCAAGACCGGACGATGATGACGATACGGCGTGGAAGGCAGGTTTCGCGTACATCTGCGTGCCAAAATTTGCAACGGATGCAAAGGGAGAAGCATGCAACCCCCCTAACAATGCCTCCGACGCTCCCAATATTACCCACACAGGTCCCGGGACCTCAGAAATTTATTTCGTAAAGCAAGATGTTTTTCAGGGACTTCGGAGTGAATATGCATCGTGCTTTGCGCGCGGGTTGCCTTATTGGCAGGCAGCAGCGTATTTGAGGATTGGTTCAAATGTCGCAAATATTGCACAGGTAACAAGTTCTGCGAGGGAATCTGGTGCCGCTGGGACGTTGAGGAACTATGCCGCAGCCAATGGGAGCGTGTATCTTGCCCAACACAGTTATCTTGGGTGTTCTGAGGTCGTTCAAACGTCTTCTCGTTCCTTGTCTTCAACGTCGCCTCCGCAGAATCAAGCCAACATGTCTGTATACAACGTCGCGTGGACGCAGCGCACTGCGGATGGATCAACACATGAAATACCGGATTTGAATTACGGACGGAATATGGAGCGGGTTATTTTCGGTCAAGCAGCGGATCCCACGGCGGATCCCAGTATCGATAAAGCCCCGCTGCGTGTTCAGACGGGACCAACGAATCCAAGTCACTTTGCCGCCTCCCGCTATGACCTGAAGGGACAAGGAGGAACGGGAGAATGTCGCTTTGCTGGGATAAATCAAACAAACGCTATCGTTTGCGATCCCATGCCGGATTACGTGTCCAAGCTTCGTATCTGCCCCCTGATTCCCCTCCTCACGCCAATTCGAGCTTTGGAACATGGACCTGGTGTACAAGAGGGAAATTGTCTTGTCATAGGGGGTCGTGAGGATGAGATTATTCAACCGAGTCCGGGTGTCTATTGCCGGCTTATCTTTAAACAAAATTATCTTATCGGTATTAATTGCTCTAATCCTTCGTCGCAGCTGACCTATACAGGGGAGATTTTTTGGGAGACAGCTCCAAATGATCCCCATCTTGTTAACTACAGGTCGGTAGCGATTACGTCGCAAGGTGGCGGGCCGGCATTTCCTGCAAACACTGAACCATATGAACGTTTGCGGACAATTTTCCACCAGGCGCTCAGAGTGTTCCGTTGGATTGGCGGTCATGCTGGAACACACCTCGGTCAATACGAGCCTGTGTCGTCGTTCGGTCAAACAGTGATGGATGGTTCAAGTGCAGGGGGTATAGATACAGCCACTCCGCCTCAAGTAGCATCCATCGGCGAATGCAAGCCAGGCGGTGGATGTGTGGAAGGACGACAAGGATTCATCAGCGTGAACGGCGTTTCAGAAGGCAATGTGATAGGTGGTAGTGGGTACAAATCCATAAACGCTTCATTCTTCGCCTGGGCGGACCATGAACAGATGCCCCTGCGTCGTGTGATCGTGGACTGGGGCGACGGGGACGTGATGAGTCAGGGCGCCGATCATCATCAACAGCGCGTTTACTGGCCCACAACCAGCCAGACGGGTTCTGTAGCGGCAGATAACTTCTATAAGAACCGTCGCGGCCTGCAGAGTGACGCCGACAACACGGCGTGGTGCGGCAGTGGACCTGAGTTCGGCTATTCCAGCCAGGCGTGTGAAACGGGGTACCTGAACTTCACACACGACTACGTGTGCAGCCAGGCGATGCTTGAGAACCTGCCGACCTGCCAGCTGCAAGCCGGCACGAACAGTCTGCTGAACTCTCCTTGCACGGCCGGTCCCGTGCCAAATGCGGTGGACCGTTGCGTGTTCCAGCCCCGCGTGCACGTGGTGGACAACTGGGGGTGGTGTACGGGGACGTGTACGACTGGTCCGGACGGTACACCGCAGTGTTTCGGAGTGGAGTGCAAAGCGGAATACCCCAAGCCTACGCCAGTTGAAGATAACCAGAGGTCTTCAAACCCTTGGGTGTATTTCGCCGGATACGTCGTTGTGGAGCCGAGATAAAAGACAAACACCCGTTCCACGCAAGGAACGGGTGTTTCGTTTGTAAGGTGGAATAAAAAAGCCGGTGAACACTTGTTCATTATCTGAACAGGTGTTCACCGGCAGGCGACCGACGGCTCGTCCGTCGTCAGTGGATACGGCGGAACGTGCCTTCCGACCCACCCAGGACGTTTCCACTTGCGTCGCGGAGGAAGAGGTGGTAGTTGATCTCTTCGCCATCCTCGGAGATGGTGCCGGAGGCCACTTGCACCTCCCCGATGGCCGACACATATTCCCCACTGAAGGATCGGCCCGTCACCACCGGCGGGCTGGCGAACGGAGGACCCAGATGCGCAGTTCCCAGAGCTTTTCGCAGTTCAACCCGACGTTGCCACTCTCCGCTGACAGAGTGTTGGTATCCGGCCAGGGAGGTTGCAAAATGCGCCACGCGATACGGATCGCTCTGAGAATACTGCGTATCCTCATACTTCCAGTACTGCGTGACCTCATTCTGTGCGTCATGTTCTCCGATGCGGATACCGTAGGCGCCCTCTTCGGTCCAGTGCACCTCGTGGTGTTCGTTGTGCATACGGGCATGCACAATCTGTTCCGCGAAGAGATACTTCGCATGCATGATGCCGAATCCAAACCCACGCATGGCATCGTGCGGAACCGTGAACAGACACAAGACAGACAGTTCGCATCCGGACGGAACCTCGGATCCATCCAGCCACAGGTTGTCCGGATTGTGCAGGCGGTGGAACGTCACCTCTCCCACCTCCTCGGGGGCGTACAGGGTGATGGTGGAGGGAATCTTCTCCTCTCCGCCGTCCGGGTCCTGGCACTCGCTGCCGGGGTTGCTGCTCTGGGAGCAGAGGCTGTTGCCTCCGTCCCCCTGGCAGGTGGTGCAGCCGCCGTCGCCCACGTTCTCGTCGCCGGGTCCGCAGGCGGGGAAGAGGGCGAGGATGAAGACCAGCGCGCACCATGCGGCGCCGGGGCCGAGCGTCTTGCGAATGAAGGTGGCCATGGCGGCCTCCTCGCATCATCCGGCTCTCGAGCCGCGATGCATGGCGCGCCGGAATGGCGCTCAGCTCTCACTCAGCGGGAACCGGAATTGGTTTCGTATGAAAAGAGCTTGGCTGTATAAAGCCACATTTTTGCGATTTTGTCAAGTTTCTGAACGAAATTGGACAAGAGCGCGGCTCTGTGGCTTCATAGGGGCAGAACCTTCCAACCGGCGCCCGTCGGCGCCACGCAGCCCCAAGGAGGTACGCCATGTCCCGACCCCGCCCGATACCCACGGAGCGCGACCCGGAAGACACCAGCCGCATCCCCGGCTGTTCCACGCGGGAACGGTTTGTGAACGGCCTGCCGGACCTGCCGCTTCACCCGCTCCCGCCGCCCGCCAGCTCGCACAGCAGGCAGCCCAAACGCGCGTCTCTCCGCCGGCCCGCCGCCTCCGTGGCCGCCTACGCCGGCCGCACCCCCGCTTCTTGAACGCAAGGGCGGGGGTCTTTTTATTGGTGGGCGCCGTGTTTGACCCGCGCCGCGCGTTCGTGATTGAATGTTTGCAAGGTGGATGGAACGCCCCACGGCGTTGGCCCCCGGTTTGCCCTGGGCCCCGCATGAATCCCCCGTGTGCTTCGGCGCCGGGGTTTTGTGTTGTCTGCATCCGCATGTTCAATCGTGTATCCTTGTCATATGAATGACAAAATCGCCCTGTTCCGAGGCAAGACGGTCCGCAAGACCATTCACAAGAACGAATGGTGGTTTTCCGTTATCGACGTCATCGAGGTGCTAACGGAAACGGAACGCCCAAGAAAATATTGGAGCGACCTGAAGAAAAAGCTTGCAGAGGAAGGGTATGTTGAAGTGTCCGATAATATCGGACAGTTGAAAATGACGGCTCCCGACGGGAAAATGCGCGAGACGGACTGCGCGAATACGGAAACGATGTTTCGTATCGTTCAGTCCATCCCGTCTCCCAAGGCCGAGCCGTTCAAGCGCTGGCTGGCTCGGGTTGGCTACGAGCGCGTGCAGGAGATCGAAGACCCGGAATTGGCCACCAAGCGGGCGCGGGCGATTTACAAGGCCAAGGGATATTCCGACGCCTGGATTGAGAAGCGCATGCGCGGCATCGCCGTCCGGGACGAGCTGACCGGCGAGTGGCGCAAGCGGGGCGTGCGTGAGGGAAAACCTCCGTGACCACATGACGGACGTGGAGCTCATCTTTTCCATGCTGGGCGAAGCGTCCACGACGGAGATTGCCCGTGCAAAGGACGCCCAGGGATTCGAGGAAAACAAAACCGCCGCGCAAAAGGGCGGGGCGGTGGCAGGGAATGCGCGGACCCAACTGGAACAAGAAACGGGAAAGCCGGTTTCAAAGCCGGACAATTATCTGACGCAACCCCAACGCAAAAAGCGGTTGGAATAGGCCAGTTGTCCGATTGCGTCGGACAGTTGAATAAAATCACATGGGTTTATATGTCCATCAAGAATGTGCGGGGAAAATACAAGGACGTGTCGGATTTTTTGCTGAACGCGCCGAAAGAAGAGCAACGGCAAGTGTTTATGGAAGCGGCACGTCGAGCGAATAAAGACCAGCGGGATCTCTTGAAGCGGAGCAAGAAACTTCAAGCGGTATAGGGAAGGAAGATATGCGAAACAAAAAACCACCCGGCACCAAAGGCACCGGGTGGTTTTTGCATGCGTCTATTTTTCCGCCACATCCTTACTCCTTTGCCTTGTCGCCTTTCGGCTCTGTGTCTCCTTTTCCGTTCACCGTGCACTTGTGGTCGTAATACCCTTCGAAATAGCCCTCCTGGTGGCTGGACTTGTGCACGAACAGATAGAAAGCGTAGGCGAAGACCAGCAACCCGGCCAGGTCGATGAACCGGTTGTTGAACAGCAGGACGGCGGCCAGGCCAATCACGCACAGGCCGAGCAACCCGGGCGTGTCCATGCCGCGCACGCCGCCCATCAGCTTGCCGTATCCTTCCTGCAATTCCTTATATTCCTCTTCCGTCACGTTTCGCACCTTGCGGGCGTGCTTCTTGATGTTCTCCTTTGTCATCTTTTTCATAGGAGCATGCGGGCCGCGCGGGCGGCGATTAGGAATGGCACTCCCCAAAGTATAGCACGGTGTGGTCTTCGATACGGTGGACGAGGTACGGTGTCCTTATACAATATGTTGACGTCCTTCAATTTACGTATGTTCCACACACGCGGTATTCATTCGTTTTTCCAAGGCTTGGTTGCCAAGGGGCGATCGGTGTTTTCTCAAAAGCCGGGTCAAGAAACCCGGGAGTTAGGCGTGGAAACAATCACGGAGCAGGAACGCGGAGTATGTTTGGAGCTGCGACCGGGGACTCCGATGATATTTGACGGAGAACTACGGCGTGTGACGGAGGTAAAAGAGTGGGGAAACAGACGGCCCGGATGGAAGGAACGAAAGGAATATTTGGATATCTTGTTTGACGATGGAACGAGTTTTCATGTGCGTACGGAATTGAACGAGCAGCGCATTCATCACGTTCGCCTCGTCCGGCATGTGCCTTTCCGCCTCTTCGGTCGCCAATGGGGGACGTTTGGGGTGCGAATGCCGTTCCGTGTTTTGGAAATTCCTTCGAAGAGACTTCGGATTACGTGTAGCCCGCGTTCCTTCCCATTTTCCGACGGTTCCGGCACACTGGACGTCTGATGCCGACCCTCTACACATCCCCCGTATGATCGACCTGACCCTGCTGCGCGAACGCCCCGATTATCTCAAAGAGGTCTGCCGCGTGAAAAACGCCGCGGTGGACATTGATGCGGCCGTCGCGCTGGATGCGAAGCGCCGCGACCTCGCGGGTAAACTCGACGACGTGAACCGCGCCCGCAACGAAGCCGCCAAGGCCAAGAATATTGAAGAAGGGAAGCGCCTGAAGGGCGAAGGCGCCGCCTTGGAAGCCGAACTGGCCGCCGTTGAGGCAGAACTCAACCCGCTGCTTTTGCGCATCCCCAACCCGCCGTCGGAAGACACGCCGGTCGGCAAGGACGACAGCGAGAACGTCGTGCTGCGGAAGGTCGGCGAACCGAAGGCCTTCGCCTTCACACCCAAGGAGCATTGGGAACTCGGCGAGGCCCTGGGACTCATCGACGCCAAGCGCGGCGCCGACGTCGCGGGCGCCCGCTTCAGCTATCTCAAGGGCGACCTCGTGCTGCTGCAAAACGCCCTGGTGCAGTTCACGCTTTCCATCCTCACCAGCGGCGAAACCCTGCGCCGCATCGCCGAGGGCGCCGGGCTCGACGTCTCGCACAAGCCCTTCGTGCCGGTGTCCCCGCCGCTCATGATCCGCCCCGAGGTCTTCCAAAAAATGGCCCGCCTGGAGCCCAAGGACGAACGCTACTACATCCCCTCGGACGACGTGTACCTCATCGGCAGCGCGGAACACACGCTCGGGCCGCTGCACATGGGCGAGACGCTCAAGGCCGCGGACCTGCCGCTGCGCTACACCGCCTTCACCTCCGCCTTCCGCCGCGAGGCCGGTACCTACGGCAAGGACATGAAGGGCATCATCCGCCTGCACCAGTTCGAAAAGATGGAAATGGAATCCTTCGCCGCGCCGGACCAGGGCCAGGCGGAGCAGGATTTCCTCGTGGCCATTCAGGAATATCTGACGGCCCAGCTCGGGCTGCCGTACCAGGTGGTGATGACCTGCACGGGCGACCAGGGCGACCCGGACGCCCGCCATCTCGACCTCGAAACCTGGATGCCGGGGCAGGGGAAATACCGCGAAACCCACTCCGCCGACTACATGACCGACTACCAGTCCCGCCGCCTGGGCATCCGGGTGAAGGGCGAGGACGGCAAGGCGGTGCTCGCGCACACCAACGACGCCACGGCGTTTGCGGGCCGCACGTTGGTGGCCATCATGGAAAATTATCAGAATGAAGACGGTACGATTTCGGTGCCCGAAGTGCTTCGCCCGTGGATGATGGGCCGCGACGTGATGCGGTAACATGACGCCGCCATCGAAATTGTCCCCATCGTTTTGTCGGCGCCTATCGACGCGGAAACCGGCCGGAATGCGGTCGGTTTTCGTTTTGCCTGCCGGGAAGGCCCGTCAGATTATTCGCTAATTTTAGCGAAAAAACGGTTGACAAGGCGTCGAAAATGCGGTGAAATGCCGTCAGATCGCACATCGAAAGCGGCATCGACGAGCCATGCGCCTACCTGGTTCGGGAACGGAAACGGTTGTACCGGATGCGTTTCCTCTCCCGGCCACGCGGACGTCCGGATCCGCCCGTTGTCATGTCGATCGGCAGCCGTCCGTTTGGGGACGTAAGGGGGAGGTTCCCGAGCGGAACGTGAGGGGAAGGGCGCGCTCGCGCGGCCCCTCCCGAAACGCGGAAGATCTGACGCGCTTCGGGAGGCGGCCGGACATGGGGTCCGGTTTCCTCGCCACCCGTTCTTTTTTCGAAAGGAGGAGCGCCATGACGCGTTCCATTACGTTCTCCCTCGCGCTGCGTGCGCTGGTCGGCGCCTGTGCCATTGCCTGTGGTTCTTTGCAGGACATTTCGCTGGAGCCGCCCGCGGCTTCCGACGGCGTCGGCTTCGAGCCGGGCGGCATGGGCGGGCCGGACGGCCTGTTTGCCTTCCACCTGCCCGTGCCCGACGGACGGCAGCTGCTGTGCACGCAGGGTGCCGGCGGTTCGTTCAGCCACCAGGGTCGTTCCACGCGGCACGACCTGGACTTCGACACGCGCAATGACGCGGACGAAGAAGTCTTCGCCCCGGCCTCCGGGCGCGCGCATGTCCATGCGACGGCCGGATTCGGCACGCACGTGAACGTGGACGTCGGGGGAGGCCGGTACGTCGTGGTCGGTCATTTGAAGCAGGCCTTTGTCCGCGGCGGCGATTGGGTCGCGGCCGGGCAGTTGATCGGCTACGAAGGCTGCACCGGCGTGTGCACGGGCGACCACGTCCACGTGGGCGTGCACGAAGGCGATGCCGCGCGTCCCGCGGAGGAGGGGGTGTCCGTTCCGTCGGCATTTTACGTCCGTGGCTCGGACGGTCGGTTGGCCGCCGTTTCCGGCTCGGAAGCCGTGTGCGGCATTCCCGGCGGCGCGCGGTATGTGTCGGCTCTGCCCACGCCCTTGTGGCATCCGGACGGCACGTTGCTCAAGCAGCCGCACCGCTCCGACGTGTACGTGTTGGAGAACGGGCGTCTGCGGGTCTTCCTGACGGAAGCGGCGTTCCTCACCCGCGGGCATTCCTTCGACGACGTCGTCCTGATGTCGGCGGACGAACGGCAATGCCATCCCGTGGGCGCGGCCGTCGAGGGAGCGGGCGCGCCGCCCGCCGTCGAAGAACCCTTCCGCGAAGGGGCGTTGGTCAAGGAGCGCGGCCGCAGCGACGTGTATGTCGTTTCCGGCGGTGCGGCCTTGCCCGTCTTCAACGAAGAGGCATACCGGCTGATGGGATTCGCCCACCGGCACGTGCATGAATTGCCGGAAGGCGAGGTGCGCCGGCGGTTTCAGAACGTGGGGAGTTGCGTGGCGGATATCGGTTGCATCAAGGGAGAGTATGTGACCCGTTGCGGCGGCCTGCCGCGCGTGGATTGGCCGGCGGACCCGTCGCCTGTTGATCCGCAACCGCAGCCCGAGCCCGAGCCTGAGCCGGATCCCGAACCCGAACCGCATCCTGAGCCTGAACCCGAGCCTGAGCCGCAGCCGGAACCGGAACCGAATCCCGAGCCGGATCCTGATCCACAGCCCGAGCCGAGCGACCCCCGTGTGCTGCGCGTGCATTGGGACGCGCCCATCGGTTCCGTTCCCGACCGCATTACGCTTTCCGGCGAACACCGCCGGGCGGACGGGTCGTACGCGTTCCGATGGCTGGAGCTGATGACCGTACGGGGCACGGCCTTTCCGGGCTTCAACGTGCCGGACGTCCGGCCAGGCGACACCTTCCGCTTCTCGCTGGAATTCCAACGGGGAACCTTCGTGAGTTGGTCCTGCGTCGGGCCGTTTCCGCAGCAGCCGACGTTGCACGGCCGCGCCTCGGCGACCGTCGACGGCACGTCCGTCCCCCTTTCCGTGACGGGCGACCCGGCAGGCAGTACGGGCTGCGGCCTGACCGCCGCGGTGCCGTGACGTCTTCTTCTCCCGCGCGTGTACGAAACGCGCGGGAGTTTTCTTTCCATGCTATAATCTCCCTATCTATGGAGCCGATCCGCGCAGGGGGAAGGGGGAAGGCATGGATCGAACGGGCCGTCCGGTTCGCCCGATCCGTTTTTTCGCGTCCGTGGGTGCAGGCCGCCTCCGCCGTCTTTGTCATTGCCCTCGCTCTGGGCGCGTTCAGCGGTTTCGACTTGTTGGCGCAGGCCCCGGCACCCGCTGCCGGCAGTTCTTCCACACCTCCCACAGCCAGCGGCCCCGGCACCCTGGGTACCATCGCCATGTACGTCGGCGGCTTGTTCATGTACATGGCAAGCGGCATCGGCCAGCTGATTTCCAGCGTTATCGACGTGCTGATCGCCGTCGTCATGTACAACCGGTTCTCCACGTCCGCCGTGGTATCCGCCGGTTGGGCCATCATTCGGGACACGGTGAACATGTTCTACGTGGTCCTGCTCATCGTCATCGCCTTCGGGACGATTGTGGGGGCGGGGCGGTTTGATTGGCAGAAACAAATCCCGCGCGTGCTGGGCTGGGCTATTCTCATCAATTTCAGCAAAACCCTCTGCGGGCTGATGATCGACGCCAGCCAGGTGGTCACGTTGACCTTCGCCAACGCCATCAAGGACATCGCCGGGGGGAATTTCGTCACGTTCCTGGGGTTGCTGGACATCATGTCCTTGTCTACGGAAACGGTCGACATGCAGGCGCTGACCGGGCCCGCGGCGTCCGCGGCCGCCGGGTACCAACCCGCCGACTTCATGATCGGCGGCGTCATGGCGTTCCTCATGATGTCCATCGTGTTGGTCACGCTGCTCGGTCTGTTGGCCATCATGGCGTTCCGCATCGTCATGTTGTGGATTCTCATTACCGTGTCCCCGCTCACGTGGTTCGTCGGTTCCGCCAAGGATATCATCAAGAGCAACGCATACGAGGACTGGTGGAACAGCTTCAAGTGTTATTTGGTTATCGGCCCCGTGTTGGTGTTCTTCCTGTGGCTGGCTCTGGCCGTAGCCGGGGCGGGCAATATCGCGGCCTTGGAAGGATTCAACCTGTCCACGGACAACACGGGCGGCATCATCAACAAAGTATTCGACATGCCGCGTCTGACCAGTTTCATCCTGGGCTTGGCGCTTATTTTCGCCGGATTCCAGCAGGCGTCGAGCGCGTGCGCCGCGGCCGTGGGCGGAAGCGTCGTCAAGGGCATTCTTGGCAAGGCGCAGGGGTTGTCCACGAGAATTGCCATGGCACCGGCCAATCTTGGCTTGGGTGCCGCAAGAGGTGTCGGGTCCGTGGGTCGCAGCGCCGCCGTGGGCGTCGGTTCGCGCATTCCGCTGGTCGGGGCCAAAGGGATCGGCATGCGTCGCGGCGAACTCTTAGGGAAGGCAACCCGTACCGTGCAAGGGGCTGCCAAATACGTCCCCGCTTCGATGGGTGGCCGGGCATTGACGGGAGTTCTCGGCAAGGGTGCGGCCAAGTTTGAGGAGGCGGACAAGAAGGCATTGGGCGAGATCGCCGCTCAAAAACAGGATACCGCCGAAGCCTTCCGCAGCGACGACGCGAAGAAGGCTTTCATGCAGGAAACGTACGAGGCGGCGAAGAAAGGAGAGAAGAAGTGGTCGGGTGCCAACCAGGATATCGCCATGGCCGAACTGAAGAAGGCCATCGAAGACAAGGACGCGCGCAAGAAGATGGGCGAGGAGAACTTCGCCGCCATGATGGGCGTGTACGGCGAGGACGTGGAAAAAACCTTCTCCAAGGACGACAAGTTCAAGGGTGTGTGGAAGTCGTTCAAGAAGGAACGCGCCGACCTGTTCAACCGCGTGGGCGAAGACGGCAAGAAGGGCTACAAGGGCCAGAAGGATTGGAACGCCACGTTCAAGGATATGGATGCCGTCCGCGGCTTCGATTGGCAGTCCGTCCGCGACCTGTCCGACGAGGACCGGCAAGCGATCAAGGCCGCCTTGGGCCGTGCGGACTTGGACACGAACGAATACGACGCCGCCGGCAACAAGCTCACGGCCTTGCAGTTGTTGGAACAGAAGAAGCTGGGCAAGGGCGTGTCCGCCGACGTCCTGGGCAGCAAGCCGCCGGAGGATATCACGACGATCATCGATCGTTCGTACAGCACACAGACGGGCACGTTCGCGAACGCGGATGACCTCAAACGCCTGCGCGACGCCTTGAAGGCGGACCCGACGAAACTGCTGGTGGACATCGCCACGCGCGTCGAAGCGGCACAGGGCAGGGACGTCGAGCTGGGCCGTGCCGCCATTTCCGCCCTCATGGGCGCGGGCAAGGGGGGCGTGGACCGGTCTGGCGAACTGATCGCCAAGGTGGCCATGAACGCTCCGGACGCGGACGATGCGCGTACGCAGCTGCACGCGACGGCGCAGATCCTGCAGCACATGCCGCCCACCAAGGAAAACGAGAAGAGGCTGAAGAATCTCTTGAAGCAGGCGAGAAACGCCAACATGGACTTGGCGGCGGAGGCGAACGTCCTGCCGTTGGAAGACGTTGAAATGGCCAGCCGTTTGGGCCGCACCAAAAAGGCGTACAAGGACGATGATACGGAGGTGAAGCGGATGGTCGAATTGGACAACGCGGCGTTTGAAAACGAACGCCAGACCATTGAAAACGACATCGAAGCGGAGACGCGTCGTGCCAACGCGGCAACATCGGATGCGGAGAAGGCTCGTACGGCCGCCGCCCTTGCGGATTTGAACAAGCGCAGGGACGAGGCGACCAAAGCCCAGATGGCCCGGTATGCCCAAATGGACACCGCTGCCTTCGAGGCGGAGGTGCGGTCCGTGGACCAGGACATCCAGACGCAGGAGGCCGCCGTTGCAGCCGCGGCAGACGATACGGCCCGGCAAGCGGCCGCGGCGCAAGCCGCCGTCCTGAAGGCGAAACGCCAGCAACTGAACCGCGTGCAAGCCATCCGCACCCGCGCGGAGCGTGTGAAGGACGCTGCAGCAAACGAAGGGGAAGGAAAGAAAAAGAAAGGCGGCCGCTCGTAGTGGCGGCCGTTGAACGGACCTACGGATATGCAAACCGCGTTTGACCAATTGCCGGACCACGTCCGCGCCTTCGCCTTCGGCCAACAGGTGGTGGAGGTGGCGGACGCCGTGGCGGAGAAATACGCCCTGGCGGATAGTTTTCCGCTTGTGTCCGTCGTGAAGCGCGTGTTGCAAGGGGAAGATCCTGCCGCGGCTGTTCCCGCGGCCTTGCGGGAAGCGGGCATTGCGGAAAACCGGGCGCACGAGGCGGCATCGGATTTTGCCAAGCTGGCGTTGAAACCCGTCGCGGAAGCCGTGGGTGACGTCGACGCGTTGATCCGCGGCTGGGAAGGCGATCCTGACGCGCCTGTCCAAGGGATCGTTTTGGATGAAGATGAGGACGAAGAGGAGGGGGAAGAAGATGAAGAGGTTCCTCCCGTACCCAAACCAACGACCCCTCCGCCTCCGCAAAAACCGCCGGAGACGAAGGTGACTCCACCTCCCGCCCCGCGGCCTGTTTCTCCTCCCGTCCCGCCGAAACCAGCACCCCCGTTGGTGAAACCGCCTGTACCGACCACAACGTCTCCCGCTAAGCCGGCGGTACCCCCCGCGCCCAAGCGTCCGGCGCCCCCAGCGCCCGCCCGCCCCGCCGCCCCGTTCAATCCGGCCGCCGACCTCCTCGCCAAGGAAGACGAGGAAGAAGTGGCCCGCCATGCCGCCAAGGCCGAGGCCGTGCGCGCCGCGGAACCGCCCACCGGCAGTTTGGAGGCGGACGTGACGGCCGTGGTCCAGGCTTCCGGCCTCACGGACGCGGAGCAGAAGAAACAATTGGCCAAAATCGTAGAGGCCCGCCTGCGCGACGTGCGGGACGCATACGGCACCCGCGCGGAAATCGAACGGCTCGTGGGCGTCAAAGGACGTGCGTTGGCGGACCTGATGGAACGGCTCGAATCCGTCGCCTATGAACGCCGCCGTTTGGCCGAGGAAAAGGCACGGCAGGACAAGGCCGCGCATGTGGACCGCCAGGCCGCCCGCCGCACGCAAGGCGACGCCGTACGTGCCAAGGAAGAACAGCTTCTGGCCCGCCGGTACGCCGAACTGACCGGCAAGGCCCCGGCCCAGCCCGTGGGGGCCATCGGCGCGCGGGCGACCGCCGCCGTCAGCGCGGACGCCGCCATTTCCCAAGCCGCCAAGCGCATCGACGCCGACAAGGTCAAAACGGCCGTGTCCGCCACCCGCCCGTCCGCGCCCCGGCCCCCCTCCGGCGCGCGTCCCCACATGCAGGACGTGCGTCCCGTGCAGCGCCTGTCCGGCCCCGCGGACGAACTGCGCCTGCTCACCCTGGCCGATTTCCGCCGCCTGTCCAAAGACCCGGCCGCCGCGGCCACCAAGGTCATGGACAAGGCCGATTTGCTGCGCCAGCAGGGCGACGACCAGTGGATCGCCGCCGTGAAGGCCTGGCGCGCCTCGCCGCTCAACGCGTGGTACGTGGCCGCCACCCGCGAGGCCTTGTCCACCGGCACGGACGTCCGTTCGTTGTCGGCCGCCAAACGCGCCGCCGGCGCCGACGTCCCCACGGACGCCGAACTCGACGCCGTCATCCGGCTCAACGCGCAGCTGCGGTTTTAGTGCTATCATGTCCGCATGGACCAGTTCACCGTCCCGCAATTCATCGACAGCGAGGACAAGATCCTGGGGCCGATCACGGCGCGCCAGTTCATTGAAATGCTCGTCGTCATTTTGGTCGACGCCGTCTTGTTCCGCCTGGCGCCGTTCGTGTGGTTTCTCGCCATCGGCATTCCGTTGTTCGCCCTGGGTGCGGTACTGGCCTTCGTGCCCATCAACGGGCAGCCGTTCCATTTCTTCCTGCTGAACATCGTGCAGACGTTCCGCCGCCCCCGCCTGCGCGTGTGGGACAAACGCCTCACCGACGCCGAAGTGCGCGTCCACATGCAGCAGGAAACGCCGCCCCCGCCGCCCCCGCCCGCGCGGAAGGGTCCGTTGGAACGCTCCCGCCTGCAGGAACTTACGTTGGTCGTGGACACCGGCGGTTTGTACAAGCCGGAATAGCCTCCTATGCAATCCGCGCAGCTCGCCAAACCGAAACCCGGCCCCGCCACCCAGCGGTTTTTGGACATCGCGGAGATCCGGGACGACATGGTCATTTTGAAGGACGGCACCGTCCGCGGCGTCCTGCTGGTTTCGAGCATCAATTTCGCCCTGAAGTCCGTGGACGAGCAGGAAGCCATCATTCAGTCGTACATGACCTTCCTGAATTCCTTGGAATATCCCATTCAGATCGTCATCCAGTCGCGGCGCATGAACATCGACGCCTACATGGCGTCCCTGGTGGAGCAGCAGCGCAAAACGGAAAACGACCTGCTGCGCGCGCAAATCGTCGATTACCGCGACTTCGTGCAGGAATTGGTGGAACTGGGCGAAATCATGCAAAAGCGTTTTTACGTGGTGGTGCCGTACGACCCGGTCACCAACAAGCGCAAGGGGTTTTTCGACCGCCTGCAGGAGGCTTTTTCGCCCACCGTGGTCGCCAACTTGAACGCCAAGCAGCTGGCCGAACGCCGGGAGCAGCTGTCGCGGCGCATGGAACTGATTTCCGGGCAGTTGTTGAGTATGAGCCTGCAGGCCGTGCGGTTGGACACCCAGGGGTTGATTGAAGTGTATTACAATTCCTACAACCCCGACGTCGCGGACGAACAGCGCCTGGGCGACGTGGGCAAGACAGGCGTTGAATCCTAATCCGGCATCGCGCGCATATGGCCATCGACGTATCCCAACTTGCGAAAGCCGCCCCGCCCGCCCCGCCGCCTCCGCCCAAAAAGGCCAAGCCGGCCGAGGAACGGGCGGCCCAGGAGCGCGTGCTGCTGGAGGAAGAACGGATTTACCGCCGCGGCGTCGTCACCGTCCGGGACCTCATCGCTCCGGCGGCGTTTGAAGTGACGCCCACCTTCCTGCGGTTGTCCGGCGTGTACGCGCGCACGCTGTTCATCATCACCTACCCGCGCCATATCGGCCTGGGCTGGGCCGCGCCGCTCATCAACTACAACAAAACGGTGGACATCGGGATGTTCTTCTATCCCATCAAGGCGGAAATCATCCTCAAGCAGCTGCAAAAGCGCGTGGGTATTTTCGAGGCGGGCATTTACGCCGATGCAGAGAAGGGCGCCCCGCGCGACCCCATCAAGGAAACCGCCCTGCGCGACATCGAGGCCCTGCGCGACGCCCTCACCCAGGGCATCGAGCATTTCTTCCAGTTCGCCTTCTACGTCACCTTGTACGGCTCCACCGTGGAAGACCTGGACCGCCGCACGCAGGAAGTGGAATCCATGTTCGGCAGCAAGCTCATCTATACCAAGGCCGGCTACTATCAGGCCGAGCAGGGGTTCAATTCCACGCTGCCGCTCGGCAACGACGAACTGATGATCACGTACAACATGAACACCTCGCCCATCGCGGCGAGCTTCCCGTTCATCAGCTCCGACCTCACCTCCGACAACGGCATCCTGTACGGGGTCAACCGCCACAACAACTCGCTCATCCTGTTCGACCGGTTCTCGCTGCAAAACGCCAACGCGGTGGTGTTCGCCACCTCCGGCGCGGGGAAGTCGTACGCCATCAAGCTGGAAATTTTGCGTTCGCTGATGATGGGCACCGACGTCATCGTCATCGACCCCGAAATGGAATACAAACAGATGTCCGACGCCGTGGGAGGCACGTATATCAACGTATCGCTGGCCTCGGACGCCAAGGTCAACCCGTTCGACCTGCCGCGCGCGGTGGGGGAGGGCACCAAGGTGGACGACATCATCCGCTCGGCCGTCATCACGCTCAAGGGGCTGCTGCGTATCATGATCGGCAAGCCGTTGGGCGAGGCGGGGAAAATCGGTTTCACGCCGGAAGAGGATTCCCTGTTGGACCGGGCGTTGATTGAGGCGTACGCCAAGAAGGACATCACGGCCGACACCGTGGACCTGTCCGTGGTGGAACCGCCCGTGCTGCAGGACCTGCAGGACGTGCTGGAAGGCATGGAAGGGGCCGAAGACGTCGTGGCGCGGCTGCGCAAGTATACGGAAGGCACCTTCGCCGGGCTGCTCAATTCGCCCACCACGGTGGAGATGGACAACCAGTTGGTGGTGTTTTCCGTGCGCGACTTGGAAGACGAACTGCGCCCCATCGGCATCTACACCATCGTCAACTATATTTGGAACGTGGTGCGCAGCGTGCGCAAGAAGCGCATCTTGGTGATCGACGAAGCGTGGTGGCTGATGCAAAACGACGACTCGGCGAAATTCATCTTCGCCCTGGTGAAGCGCTGCCGCAAGTATTTCATGGGCGTGACCACCATCACCCAGGACGTGAACGACTTTTTGCGCTCGCCGTACGGCCAGGCCATCGTCACCAACTCGTCCATTCAGCTGCTGCTCAAGCAGTCGGCGGCGGCCGTGGACCTCATCCAAAAGACCTTCACCCTGACGGACGGGGAGAAGTTCTTGCTGCTTGAATCCGGCGTGGGGGAGGGGATTTTCTTCGCCGGCCCCAAGCACGCGGCCATCAAGGTCGTGGCGTCGTATACGGAAGACCAGATCGTCACCACCAACCCGCAGCAGTTGCTGGAACAGGAAGAAGCCCGCCGGGCGCGTGAAGCGGAAATGGAGGACCAAGGTCCGCCACGCCCGCCATTCGTCTCCGCGTCCGATACGGGAGCCGTCGCGGGGGTCGCGGGTACGGAGCGAACCCCGATCGGGGAGGAAGGCGGGGCCGGCGCGGGCGAAGGGGAACCCGCCGGCGGCGTGGAAGAACCGTTCGACATGGAACGGGAGGCCGCCGAAGCCGTCGCCGCCTTGGAAAACCCGCAAGCGCAGAATGATGCCGCCGCGGCCCTGCTGGCGGCGGAAGCGGCGCCAGCGGCTCCGCCGCCCGCCGCGGACGGCGGCCAAGCCGAAGCCGACCGCATCCGCGATTCGTTCGCCTCCTAACCTTCTCCTATGGCCGTTCCCCGCAAACGCATTCTGATCGCCGTGCTCGTGTTGGCGGTGTTGCTGTTGGCTGTGTTGCTCGCCTTGTTCCTGCGCCCGCGCACGCCGTCGGCTCCGCCGTCCGTTTCCGTCCCGACGGACGAATTGCCGCCGCCCACCTTCGTGCCCACGGAACCGACCATTATTGAACGCCAGGAACGGGATTCCCGCGCCAATTCGGCGGTAATCCAGTCGCAGGCGCGCCTGTTCGCCGAACGCTACGGCAGCTTCTCCACGGAAGCGCGGCACCAGAACCTGACGGACTTGCTGCCGCTGATGACCGACGCCTTCGCCGACCGCACGCGGACGGATATCGCCAATGCCGCGTCCGCCGAGGCGTTCTACGGCGTCACCACCCGCGTGGTGTCCGTGCGCACGGACGCCTTGGACGAGGCCGCCGGCACCGCCACGTTGACCGTGGGTACCCAGCGCCAGGAAACGTTCGCTGACGGCCGCGCGGACGTTCGGTACCAAAACCTGGTGTTGACCTTCGTGCGCACCGGCGAACAGTGGCGCGTGTCATCCGCCGCGTGGGATTAAGTACGTGAGGGTGCGCGCATGTTTCGTCACGCACGCCAACGAATCATCCGCGTGTGGCAGGCGGCGGGGAAGGCGGCCGTGGACGCCGCGTTCCCGCGCCGGTGCGCCGGATGCGGCCGGGAAGGAACCGTCTGGTGCGCGTCGTGCGCCGCGCGTCCGTTCATTCCGCCGTCGCCCGCCTGTGCGTTTTGCGACGCGCCCGGTTCGTGGGCAACCTGCCGGGACTGCCGCGCCGTCCATGCCCTGGACGGGTGCGTTTTGTTTTTGCCGTACGTCCATCCCGCCGTGCGCGGGGTGCTGACTGGGTGGAAATACCAAGGGGATGCGGCGTATGCGGACGTGTTGCGAGGGTGGGTGACCTCCTATGGATCGTCGTTGGGTGATGTGCCGCCCACGGACGCCGTTACGGCCGTGCCGTTGCACGCGGCCCGGTTGCGTGCACGTGGGTACAATCAGGCGGACGTATTGGCGGAAACCGTGGCGGAACGGGCGGGACGGCCGGTTATAATGCCGCTCGTGCGCGTGAAGGCGACGGCTCCGCAGGCCCGCGTGCCCCGCGCGGAACGCCGCGCGGCGGATTTGGCCGGGGCGTTCGCAGCCGCCGGTCCCGTTCCAGCGCACGTGTTGTTGGTGGACGACGTGAAGACTACGGGCGCCACCTTGGACGCCGCTGCCCAGGCTCTCAAAGCCGCCGGGGCGGAAACGGTCTGGGCCTGCACGGTGGCGGGGTGACGCCGCCGTCATACGCAGCCATCACGCGCGGACGAGCCAATCCATCGGTTCGTCCCAGTCTTGGCGGGAGAGGGGTTCGTCGCGAAGCTGGTCCGGCCGCAGGACGCCCACGCGCAACCACGTGCGTGGCACAGCCGACAAAAACCGGTCATACCAGCCGCCTCCGCGTCCATGCCGTGTACCGAAACGGTCGAATCGTCGGCCGGGAACAAGCACATAGACACGCGCGCCCGGCGGCATCTCCCGTACGAATATGTCCGCGAGCGCGAACGGGTCCGCATGGCGCTGTGGCGGCACGACGCGCCAAGGCCGCGCGCCCAAACGCCGCACAAAGGCGAGATCCGCCGGATCCGTCTCGCCCGACAGCGGCGCGTACCAAACGCCAAACCAATCTTGCCCAATGGGTGGGTTTTCGATAGGAATGAGGGATCGCATATGGAAATCATACCCGTCCGCACGCGCCTGTTCCATCCAGGAGAACCCCTCGTGCCGTTCGTGCGCGAACACATTCCCGTCCTGCATTCAGGCGACGTACTGGCCGTCACGTCCAAAATCGTCGCCTTAAGTCAGCAACGCGTCCTGGCGGCAGGCTTCGACAAGCGGGGTGCCATTGAGGCCGAGGCGGAGGAAACCGTCGAAACGCCCTGGTGCCTGCTGACCCGCCAGGGAAACGACTGGTGCGCCAACGCGGGCGTGGATGAATCCAATGCGGACGGCAGGCTGGTCCTGTTGCCCGCGCACCCGAAGGAAGCGGCAGCCGCGTGGCGCGCCGAATTGGCCGCCGCCTTCAACGTCCCGGACCTCGCGGTGATCCTGACGGATACGCGCATCGTTCCTTTGCGCCAGGGGGCCATGGGCATGGCCTTGGCCTGGGCGGGCGTCGAACCCATCCGTGACTATCGCGGACAGCCGGATTTATTCGGACGCGAACTCAAAATGACGACGGCCAATCTCGTGCACGCGCTTGCCGCCGCCGCGGTCTTGGCCATGGGCGAAGGAGCCGAATCCATCCCTCTCGTGGTTATCCGCGGATCCGGCGTCCCGTTGCGGCCCGACGCCGCGGGCGAGGCGGGCGACCTGGCCGTGCGTCCGGCGGACGACCTGTACCGGTTCATCTACGATCCGTCCGCGCGCTTTCTCCGGTCTTGACCCCCGTTCGCTCGCATGCCTCAATGCCGGTGGTGAATGGTTCACCGCTTTGAGGACACGCACATGAAACCCGCCTTCGTCACTCCCATTCTGCGTTCGCTCGCCGAGGAACTGGGCTACACGCTCGACGTGGAGCCGCGATACGGGTATGCCGCCCGTCTCGTCCTGCCGGACGGCCGCACGCGGCTGCTCCGCAACACGGTGTTCGATTTGAACGGCGCCGGGGCGACGGATATCGCCAAGGACAAGGACTACGCCGCGTATTTCCTGGCCCGCAGCGGCTATCCCGTGCCGGAAGGGGACTCCTTCCACACGCGGGACTGGGCGCGCCGGATCGGCAGCGACCGCACGGTCGAGCGGGCGTGGGAATACGCCCAGCGCCTCGGGTTGCCGGTCATCGTCAAGCCCAACAGCAAGAGCCAGGGAGCGGGCGTCGCGTTGGTGCACACCAAGCGGGATTTTTTCCGCGCCGTCTCCCGCGCCTCGAAAAACGAACGCGTGTTCCTGGTGCAGCGTCCCGTGCCCGGCCGCGACTACCGCATCGTCGTCTTGGACGACGAAGTGATTTCCGCCTATGAGCGCCTGCCGCTCACCGTGGTGGGCGACGACCGCTCCACGATCGCGGAGCTGCTGGCCGCCAAGCAGCGCGCGTTCGACGCCGAAGACCGCGACACGCAATTGCAGGCGGACGATCCGCGCATCACCGCCACCTTGCGCCGCCGCGGGCTGACCCAGGCGAGCGTCCTGCCATCCGGCCAGGCCGTGGCCCTGCTGCCGAACGCCAACCTTTCCACCGGCGGGGACGCCCGGGACGTGACGTCAAACCTGCATCCGGCGTGGAAGGAGCGGGCCGTGCGCATCGCGCGGGACATGAACCTGCGCTACGCCGGCGTGGACGTCATGACCGAAGCGGACCTCTCCGACCCGCCCGGCGTCCACGTGGTCGTCGAGATCAATGCCGCGCCGGGGCTCGACAATTACGCCGCCGCGGGTGAAATCCAGGCCCGCATCGTGCGCGATCTGTATCGCAAGGTGCTGCGGGCGCTCGCGGCCTAGCCGTTCGGTTCGGCACTCCCTCAGGCCTCCCTGTCCGGGAGGTCTTTTTCTTTGGAGAACCGGGCGGAAATGCTATCCTACGGCCACGACTTTCATTTCGCACACGCCATTTTTCCCCCTATGGACGCCAAGGTATCGGAGAGCAAAGCCCAGTCCTTTTGGCGCTGGACGCCGGAGGAAACGGCACGGTTTTTCCACACGGACCGGGAACGCGGCCTGTCTGAGTCCGAGGCCGCCGCACGCCTGGCCTCCTACGGACGCAACGCTTTTCGCGCCGCCCGCCGTACGTCCGGACTGAAGATCATCCTGCGGCAGCTGGTCAGCCCGCTTATTTTGGTGCTGATCGTTGCGGCGGCCATCACTGTGTTCATCGGCCATTACCGCGACGCGGTGTTCATCGCCATCGCCGTGAT